>NZ_LGSU01001439.1 GCF_002260545.1 Hydrocoleum sp. CS-953
CCAGTTGATTACTAATTACTAATTATTAATGATTCGGTAAGATGAAATTTATGGTCAGAAAAAACTGTAGGGGTTTGGTCTCCAAACCCAATTTGATTGTTGGGTTTTTCCGTTGGAAATGCTCCGCAAACGTTCCTCAACCCAACCTACTAGAATAAGCATTTATTTCAGACAGTGAAACAGCAATAAAACCCCACTCTTAAATATTACAATTTAGGGGTGGGTTCCGCATTAAATTAATCAGTTTTACTAACAGATTAGATGAACCTGTCCCCCACAATGATATAATTCATTATTATTGTTTATTGTTTGGTTTTGTTCCATGCTTCACAACGAATAGCGCGAATAAGCCAACCTACTATACTAATAAGTGATTATGACTCAATGTTTAAACCCTGACTGTTTAAAACTTAACCCACCACAAACAACATTCTGTCAAAACTGTGGTGAAAAATTNGTTTGGTTTTGTTCCATGCTTCACAACGAATAGCGCGAATAAGCCAACCTACTATACTAATAAGTGATTATGACTCAATGTTTAAACCCTGACTGTTTAAAACTTAACCCACCACAAACAACATTCTGTCAAAACTGTGGTGAAAAATTAGTTTTAGCCGAACGTTATCGCGCGGTAAAAATTATTGGGCAAGGTAGTTTTGGCAGAACTTTTCAAGCTGTAGATGAATACAAACCTTCAAAACCTTTTTGTGTAATTAAACAATTTTTTCCTCAAGCACAAGGAACTAAAATTTTATCAAAAGCTGCGGAATTATTTGCTCAAGAAGCTGAACGTTTGGATAGTTTAGGTAGATATCCACAAATTCCCGAACTTTTAGCATATTTTACTCAGAATAATCGACAGTATTTAGTACAAGAATTTATCGACGGGCAAAATTTACAGCAAGAGTTGGAAGAGTCGGGAGCTTTTAATGAAAGTCAAATTTTGGAGTTATTAAAAAGTTTATTGCTAGTGTTAGAATTTATTCATTCTAAGCAGGTAATTCATCGAGATATTAAACCAGAGAATATTATTAGGAGAAATAATAATAATCAATATCCAGTGCGAGCTAGAAGCTCGCCAGATAATATTATATTGGTAGACTTTGGGGCGGCTAAATATGCCACAATTACTGCTTTAGCTGTGACGGGAACTGTGATAGGTACTGAAGGATATGCTGCACCAGAACAAGCCGTAGGAAAAGCAACTTTTTCTAGTGATATTTATAGTTTGGGTGTAACTTCTATTCATTTATTAACTGGAGTGCAGCCTTTTGAGTTATTTGATGTGAGTGAAGGTGAGTGGGTGTGGCGAGATTATTTACAGTCAAAGGTGAGTGATGAACTTGGAAAAATCTTGGATAAAATGATTGTTGGAGCAACTAAGAAAAGGTTTAAAAATGTAGGAGAAATTTTGTCTCTGATTCAGCATACCTCTCAAAGAAAAAAACAGCCTACTTCTCAACCACAAAAATCTCAACCGTCAATTATTCAACCTACTTCTCAACCACAACAACAATTTATTTTTTCACGACAAATATCTCAACCATCAACAGCAAAATCAGAAAAAGGAGAGCTATTTACTTTTGAAGTTTTAACTGTCGATAAATCAGGGTATATTATTAGTCGTACCCAGGGAAGTGCTGGACAAAAAATAGAAGATTTAGGCAATAGAATTAAATTAGAAATGGTTTATATTCCTGGCGGAAGTTTTCTTATGGGTTCGCCAGAAAATGAAGAAAGAAGAGATGGAAATGAAAATCAGCAGCATCAAGTTACTCTCGAACCTTTTTATATGAGTAAATATCCTATTACCCAAGAACAATATTTAGCTATTATAGGTGAAAATCCTTCTGAGTTTAAAGGAGAGAAGCGCCCAGTAGAAAATCTGAACTGGCATAAGGCTAGAGAGTTTTGTACAAAACTCTCTCTAAAAACTGGGAAAACCTACAGACTACCCAGTGAAAGTCAGTGGGAATATGCTTGTCGTGCTGGTACTACTACTCCTTTCCATTTTGGAGAAACCATAACGTCTGAGTTAGTTAACTACAACGGCAATTCTGCTTATGGGAATGCCCCTAAAGGAATATATCGAAAAGAAACAACCGACGTGGGAAATTTTCTTCCCAATGCTTTTGGTTTATACGATATGCACGGCAATGTCTGGGAATGGTGTCAGGATATTTGGCACGGTAATTATAATGGAGCGCCTAATGATGATAGTGCTTGGGAAACTGGAGGAGATAGTAATATAAAATCATTCCGTGGCGGTTGCTGGAACGACGATTCTTGGACTTGCCGAAGTGCCAAGCGTAACTGTGTCAATGGCAATGACAGCAACAAATATAGAGGTTTTCGGATCGTCTCATTTTGTCCGGTGGTTTCTGCCTTTTCCTTCTAAGACTCTTACCTTTTGTCCTCTTTTCCCTATGCTACACTCAGATAAAATCTGCCATCACTGACAAACTAATAAATATATCCAAAAATTAAAATTATTCGACAATGAATCAAACCCAAACCCAACTAACCACAGACACTTGGATAACAGCAACTTGGGAAGAATATATCCAAACCATTGACAACCCAAGTTACGAAAAAACTAAAAGTTATTACAACGAAGGAAAATTTAGAATCGAAATGTCACCATTAGGAAATGACCATGCCACAGACCACATGATTATTACCACTATAGTCAATTTATTTGCAATGGCAAAAAAGCTCAAGGTAGATGGCAAAGATAACTGTACCTATCGCAAAACTGGATTTAGAGAAGCTCAACCAGACCTTTCTTTTTATATTGGAGAAAATGCTAATGTAGTTCCTTGGAAAACATCCATTATTGACTTAGATATTTATCCTCTACCAAATCTAGTTGTAGAAATTGCCAATACTTCCCTACCAGACGATCTAGGGGAAAAGCGTTTGTTGTATGAAGCAATGAATGTAGCTGAATATTGGATAGTTGATGTACAGAAGGTAGAAGTTATTGCCTTTGCGATCGCCAATGGAGGTAGTCAAAGAATTAACCAGTCTCAAGTTTTGCCAAATTTAGCAATTTCTTTATTAGAAGAAGCACTGCAACGCACTCGTCAAGAAAATCAAATCCAAGTTTACACTTGGTTATTTAGTCAGTTTCAATAGTAGGGAATAGGGAATAGGGAATAGGGAATAGGGAATAGGGAATAGGGAATAGGGAATAGGGAATAGGGAATAGGGAATAGGGAATAGGGAATAGGGAATAGGGAATAGGGAATAGGGAATACTTCCCGATAAATCTGAGTAATATAGTTCTGTCGTGGTCATACCATGGTTAGGGGCGAATGCCATTCGCCCCTACAATATCTTTATGTTGTACCATTTAAGGTGTGTCAGTCTACTACAAATTTCTTCTGAATTCTAAATTCTCAATTCTAAATTTTTAAATGAGCAATAGTCACCCCACTACCCCCATCACTCTTACCAGCTAACTCATAACGTTCCACCAAAGGATTTTCCTGCAAAAATTCATGGATACCTTGCCTCAATTTACCAGTACCTTTACCATGAATAATCCACAACAAACCATATTCGATCGCTTTCGACAACGCCCGATCAACCTCAATTTGAGCATCCGCTACCCGACTCCCCCGAACATCTATACTATTTTGAGAAGTACGAACAGCTAAACCACTAGAAGTAACTTGTGACTGAGTTTCCTTAGACTTACTTTCTGACTTTTTACTCTTTTGAGACTCTACATTTTTACTCTTCTTAAAAGACTCAACCTTCTCACCATCAAGAGACTCTATTTCTCTCAAATTAACTGTCATTTTCATTATCCCAAATTTAACAGTTAACTCATCATTTTCATTAGCAGCAGTCAACACCTCCGCAGTTTGCCCAATTTTCGGAATTCTAATTCTATCCCCTTCCTTTGGCATAAAACTAGGTTTCTTGGGTGGAGGAGTACGAGAAGGTAAATATTTCTCAGAAATTTCATTAATAGTATTAGTAGCTTTCTGAGCATTTCTCGCCGTCAGGGGACCCTGTTGCAATTTCCGAATTACTGTCGCAATTTCTGCTTTTGCTTCAGCAATTTTTTCCTGTACTGCTACTTCTTGCGCCAACTTTAATTCCCGTTCCCGTTCCTTCAAAGTAGCAGCTTTTCGAGCAACTTCCTGATGCAAATACTCAGTTTCTTGTAATAATTCAGATGCTTCTTTTGCCTTAGTTTCTTGTTTTTGTCTTTGCTCTTCTAAACCTGCAATTACCTGATTTACATCTTCAGAATCTCCTCCAACGTAACCTTGCGCTCTATCAATAATATCCTGTTTTAAACCTAATCTACCAGCAATAGTCATAGCATTGGAGCGGCCTGGAATTCCCCAAAGTAGACGATAAGTTGGTTGTAACGAATTAGTATCAAATTCTACCGAAGCATTTTCAAATCTTTCATCTTCATATTTGAGAGCTTTTAATTCTCCAAAATGAGTAGTTGCTACTGTTAATAATGCGTTGTCTGCCAAATGTTGCAATAGAGAAATTGCCAAAGCACTACCTTCAGTCGGATCTGTACCAGCACCAACTTCATCTAACAAAACAAGAGTCGGGGATAAACGAGAATTTTCTTCCACAGGGAACGGGGAACAGGGAACAGGGAACAGGGAAGAAGGAACATCGAAATCATCAACTTCTGAGTTATTTTCATTCTCAGAAAAATTATCAACTTCTGTTACTTTTGACTTTGGAATTTTGATTTTTAACTTATTCTCATTCTCAGAGAAATCATCAACTTCTGAATTGTTTTCATCCTCAGAAAAATCATCAACTTCTATTACTTTTAACTTTTCACTTTTGACTTTTAAATTATTCTCATCCTCAGATAAATTCTCAACTTCTAAATCGTTTTCATCCTCAGAAAAATCATCAACTTCTGTTACTTTTGAATTTTCTATTACTTCTGAATTTTGACTTTTGACTTTTGAATTTTCTATTACTTTTGACTTTTGACTTTTGACTTTTGAATTTTCTATTACTTCTGAATTTTGACTTTTGACTTTTGAATTTTCTATAGATTCTAAAATTCTAATAATTCGCCGAATATGACCAGAAAAAGTAGATAAACTTTGCTCCAAAGACTGCTCATCACCAATATCAGCTAATATTTGCTCAAACCAAGGCAACTCTACAGGGTCATTAGCAGGAATAAACAATCCCACCTTTGCCATAAGTGCAGCTAACCCAAGACATTTCAGAGTAACAGTTTTACCACCAGTATTCGGACCCGTAATCGCTACCACTCTCACTGGCGGTATAACATTCACATCAATAGGTACCACCGAATTACCCTGCTCATGCTGCTGTTGCCATACCAACAACGGATGTCGCAATTGACGCATAGTCATAACTTGGTCAGAGTCTGGCTCAGTAAACCGAGGCGGATTAGCTCCCAACCATAAACTATAACGAGCGCGAGCTGTAGCTAAATCAATAATAGTAGCGATCGCCAACAACTGCTCTAAGTCTTCCTTAACTTCTGCTACTTGCTCAGTCAAAGCTTGTCGAATAGCTTCCTCTTCCCTTTGAGCTTGGCGTTGCACTTGTCGCATTTGATTATTAAGGTTGACAACTGCATTAGGTTCAATGTATAATGTCGAACCTGTTGTCGATGTATCGTGAACAATACCAGGGACAGCATCCTTTTGAGGAGCTTTAACAGGAATTACAAAGCGATCGCCCCGTTGAGTAATAATCGGTTGTTGAATAGCATTAGCTTTATTTTGTAAAATTCTACGGAGGATAGTGTCAATGCGATCGCGAAGATGGTGCATTTTTTCCCTAATTCCTGCCAGTTTAGGACTAGCTCTATTCGTAACATCCCCTCTATCATCTATACAACGGTGAATTTCTTGTTCTAATTCTGGATAAGTCCGTAACTCAGCTACCAATTCCGGCAAAACAGACAACTCATATTCTGACTCATAACCATCAATTGTCCGACGCAACTTACGAACTCCAGCCAGAGTTGTAGCAATAGCTAAAAGTTCACCTCCAGAAAGTATACCACCCAATTCTGCCCTTTCCAGAGAATCACCAATATCTTCAATCCCGTCAAAAGACAAACCCTGTGCGACAAGAGTTTCTAATTTATATACTTCCTGAGTTTGGGCTAATAACCTTATTGTCTCCGCCCTTGTTGACGGAATTTGTAAACGATGAGCAGCAATTGCACCCAATTTAGTTGCTGTAAAAGTGGCCAAATGTTGACACAAGCGAGGCCATTCTAGTAATTCTAAAGTCTCGGACTGAATCAAAGCTTATTTATTAAGGATTATGAACTATGAAATATATGATACTACAATTATTAAAATTGTGTGTTCGATAATAATGAAAGGATTCAGTCATCAACATTAATCGATATTAACTATGGCCACAAGTCAGCTTTGAGTTCTGCATAGTGCTACAAAGTATCGTTTAATATCATGTCCGGTTGAACAGTTATAAATAACGAGGGAGGAGTCAGGAGTCGTAGGGGCGAATGGCCGTTAGCTTCGCATAACTATAGTTAACGCCCGTACAGGAGTCAGGAGGGAAGAAACAAGAAAGAAGAAGGAAAAGGAAGAGGAGAAGAAGGAGAAAGTTTTTTTANATATTAACTATGGCCACAAGTCAGCTTTGAGTTCTGCATAGTGCTACAAAGTATCGTTTAATATCATGTCCGGTTGAACAGTTATAAATAACGAGGGAGGAGTCAGGAGTCGTAGGGGCGAATGGCCGTTAGCTTCGCATAACTATAGTTAACGCCCGTACAGGAGTCAGGAGGGAAGAAACAAGAAAGAAGAAGGAAAAGGAAGAGGAGAAGAAGGAGAAAGTTTTTTTATCACGCTCTTATCCGGACATGATATAAGTTATAAATACTACATATTACTCAGACGTTATAGTTTTGATTCAAAATATCTTAAATATATAGCGCTATAGAAATGGGGCGCAGACATTGATAAATGCTCCAACTCAGTCAAGAATTACTTCTAAATTCTAAATTCTAAATTCTAAATTCTGACTTTGGAAACCCCCCACCAAGTAATTTATAAATTTTGTTTAGGTCTATAATTAGCGACTGACTCAACTAATCCCAGAGCAATAAAATTACTCAACAAAGCCGATCGCCCATAACTAAGTAAAGGTAGTGGGATACCAGTCACAGGAGCCAAACCAATATTCATACCAATATTCACAAAAACTTGGAATATCAACATTGATAATACTCCAATGGCTATGAGAGAACCAAAATTATCTTTAGCAGTCTGAGCAATAATAACCAACCGCATACAAATAAACCAAAAAGTCAAGAGTACAAGAATACAACCAACAAAACCCAACTCTTCACCAATAGCTGAGAAGATAAAATCTGTATGCTGTTCTGGGATAAAATTCAGTTGAGTTTGAGTACCTTGATATAATCCCCTACCAAAAAGTTGTCCAGAACCAATAGCAATCCGAGATTGGATCAAATGATATCCTGTACCCAAAGGGTCTTGTTCTGGATTAAGAAATCCTGTTAATCTGTCTTTTTGATAGTCTTTCAACAAATCCCATAATATTTGCCCAACATTTCCAGATAGAATATTAACTCCCCCAATTATTGGACCCCATAACCAACCCNATAATCCCCTACCAAAAAGTTGTCCAGAACCAATAGCAATCCGAGATTGGATCAAATGATATCCTGTACCCAAAGGGTCTTGTTCTGGATTAAGAAATCCTGTTAATCTGTCTTTTTGATAGTCTTTCAACAAATCCCATAATATTTGCCCAACATTTCCAGATAGAATATTAACTCCCCCAATTATTGGACCCCATAACCAACCCCAAGGTAAACTCCGCCAAGCAATTAAGGCCATCAAAGCTATCCAGGCAACCCAGAGAGGGAAATAAAAGCTGTAAAAGATAGCTGAAAAAATAGGAGAAACAAGTAATATTAACCAGCCAGGATTAACATTACCCCAGTAAAGCATTCCCATAGTAATAGAAGCAAATATTAAGGAAGTGCCAAGATTGGGTTCTAAAAAAACTAATAACCAAGGTACTGCTGTAATAATCAGAACTTTAAAAAAGTCTAATAGTTTTACTCTAGTCTTAGACGAGAGTATTGCTGCCAAGGTAATAATTACCCCTACCTTGGCAAATTCTGACGGTTGAACATGGAAACCAGCAACATTAATCCATCTTTGCGCCCCTAGGGCTGAAGTACCAATGATTTGTACCGCAACCAAAGAGATATTGGTCAAAATATAAATCACCCATTTCCAGTTCATTAAGACTTCGTAACGACAACGAGCAATAATTAAGGCCAAAATTAAGCCTACTCCTCCTGTGAGCCAATGCTGCCACCAGTCTGTTAGGCCCTGGTTTCTTTCCACACTTTGGATCATAACTCCACCAAAGATAGTCATTCCTATATAAACCAATAGCAGAGACCAATCTATATTTTGCCATTGTGAAAGTGGAGATTTTCGACGATTTCTTAAAACTAATTTCTGGGTCATATTGTAATGTTAGGGTAATTTAAACTTGAGAATATTCTTGATAGTTAATACATCCACTTGAGTTGAATCTCTGCATAAATTGAATTTTTATTTGACAAAATCCCATTTCACTAAAAGTTTGGAGACTAAAGCCTTATAATTCAAAGAACTAACCCACGCAAACCTGTTTTTTCCTAGTTCTTCAATGTTGCATAAAATTATGAAATCCGAAAATATAGCAATCCTAAATAGGTTGTAACAAGTTTTATAATAGTTAAATTCAATTGAAATCCTTTGAAATTATGACTTCTGACTCCTGTAGGGGCGAATTCGCCTCTAACACCAAAATACTAGAACTGTTCAGAGGATTACTATAGATATTTTTTGGATAATTATTTCCTTAATATATATACAGTTAAAAATCTATTATTATATTCTTCTTGAATGGAAAAACCTATTACTTCAGCAAAGCCTTTGTTGGATTGAAGTTTACCTTCTTTCTGAGATGCTAAGGATTTTCTACAGTATTACCATCTCCCTAGCCTCAAGAAGATGTAAAAACCATTTATCAATTTAGTATTACCCAATAAAGGTTATATCTAGAAGTCATGTCCAAAGGCCAAAAGTTACTTTTAACTTCTGACACCTGATATTAAGCCTACCGAGTATCTCCGTCAGAACAAGACTGTTAATGAAAACCAATATAAGCTCAAAAGCCTAATTAGACCTCAAGTTAATAAAGGAACCGCCCGAACTAAAAAAGCCCGGGCGGATTGTGGTGTGAGGAGTGAACGGAAACATAATATCTCCGCTATCTCTATTGTGACATTTCCTTTCAGATAATTCCAGGATAATTGACAAATTTAAAAACTACTTCATAAATTTTGTCAAGGATATGAGATATCTTGAGTTTTATTAAGCAAGTAAATCTACTTACCCATGCCCAATTTTTGGGCTTTTTGATAAACTTTACCCTCAGTTAATAAGGAAGGAGCAATTACCACCTCAACCTGTTGCATTTCCTTCAAATCCTTAGCACCCAAAGTTCCCATGCTAGTCTTCAAAGCACCCAACAAATTATGAGTGCCATCGTCCAATTGTGCTGGCCCACACATAATTTGCTTTATTGTTCCAGTTGTACCTACCTGAATCCGAGTACCCCGTGGTAATACTGGACTAGGAGTGGCCATTCCCCAATGATAACCATGTCCAGGAGCTTCAGCTGCTCTGGCGATGGGCGAACCAATCATCACACTATCAGCACCACAAGCAATACACTTACAAATATCACCACCAGTAATCAAACCCCCATCAGCAATAACTGGCACATAATTCCCTGTTTGTTGGTAATAATCATCTCGTGCTGCGGCACAGTCTGCTACTGCTGTCGCTTGGGGAACCCCAACACCTAAAACACCACGAGATGTACAAGCCGCACCAGGGCCAATACCTACTAGAACTCCTGCTGCTCCTGCTTTCATTAAATTTAAAGCTACTTCATAAGTAACACAGTTGCCCAAAATTACAGGCATAGGCATTGCTTGACAAAATTGAGCCAAGTCAAGAGTTGGTACTGATTCAGATGACAGAAATGTAGTTGAAACAACCGTTGCCTGGACAAAAAATAAGTCTGCACCAGCATCAGCAACTACTTTCCCATATTTCATTGCTCCCGCAGGAGTTAAACTTACTGCTGCAGTACCACCTTGGCTTTTTATTTCCTTAATTCTCTGAGAAATTAATTCTGGTTGGATAGAGGCGGCATAAAGTTCCTGCATCAGAGTCACAAATTCCTCTTTGCCAACAGACCTAATTTTTTCTAAGATTGGCTCTGGATCAGTATAACGGGTTTGAATACCTTCTAGGTTGAGAACTCCCATAGCCCCTAACTTTGATAAGAGAACGGCCATTTGGACATCAACTACTCCGTCCATTGCACTAGCAATGATGGGAATTTCTTTTTCAATACCACCAATACTCCATGTAGTGTCGGTTAAATTTGGATCGACTGTACGTTGCCCAGGAACTAAGGCAATTTCATCGATTCCGTAAGCTCTACGAGCTGTTTTTCCACGTCCAATAATTATATCCACTGCTTTTACCAAATCCCAAGACCATTTTAGTTAGAGTATCAAATTAATAGGGTCATTGGTAATTTCAGTTATCAGTTAACAGTGCCTCCATTCATTAATTGGTAATGGATAATGAATAATGGATAATTACCTCTGGTTAAAACCATCGGATTGAATATGGGGAAATCTCCTAGCACTTTTTCTCCTTAAAAGGAGAGGCTTTAAACCCAGAGGATTGACCATTAAATAAGTCAGAAGTCAAAATCCAGAAGTCAGAAGTTAGAAATTCTGTTTGTAAGGGGAATTTCTGCCTCGCTCCAAAAACATTTCGCCTTAAAAGGCGGGGTTTTAGACCCATTTTTTTGATCAGGAAAAAAATTTATTGTTTCCCCTTGAAAGGGGAGGCTAATAAGCTAATACGCATTTTAAATGCGTATTAGCAAGTCAGAAGTTAGAACTAATAAGGGTTTTTCTTTGAATAATCCACACAACAATAAGTCGTTTAAATGCACAATAGCTGAAAGCTGAATAATTAATAATTACCTCTTGTTAAAACTGAGAGATAGTACGCAAGTACGGAAATATTATTTCATTATCCATTTTCCATTTTCATTAATTTCAAACCCGCCCCTACTATTACACTATTTAAGGTGTGCCAGTCTATACCGTTTCACTCTCTCAAGTAAGAATTTAACTTCGCTCATTTTAAATTCATAGCTAAAATCACCAATGCTCTTTTTTCTAGTTTGATTATTTTAATCAAGTAAGAATTTAACTTCTAAATTCTCAATTCTCAATTCATAGCCACCCATCACCAATGCCTAATTTTTAAACCGATCTAGGTGGTGGAGGTGGTGTGACGAGAGTAGTTTTTTTCTTTGTGGACTCTGATGTTTTATTGACTTCCTTTACAGGTGGATTTTCCGGAGCGATCGCTGTTTCTATTTTTGATTTTTTAGTAGTAGTTTGAACGCCATCTACCGAACTTTCTACAGGTTCTGAAATAGACCCATTACTACTAATAATTAGTTGAGTTACTTTTGTAATTAAATTCTCTAATTTACCTTCATCTAACAAAGAATTTATCAATGTTAAACCACTTGTAGATAACATTAATTTACTAATATCTTGAACACCATTACCATTATTGGCATTGGCACTAGGAAAAGCATAAATTTTGGCATCTCCTAAAATTCCTGGTTGGGGTGCTAGTGCTGTGACTATTTCTGGTAATTTATCTATGAAGCTAGGCCCTAATTCTGTGACAATTTGTGCGATTCTATTGGCATTACTCATTGCATTTTCTGCCTCTACTTTAGCTTCAATACCTTCAGCTTCAGCTAAATCTTTGTCACGATTAGCTGCTGCTAAAGTCTTCAAGGNTTGGCATCTCCTAAAATTCCTGGTTGGGGTGCTAGTGCTGTGACTATTTCTGGTAATTTATCTATGAAGCTAGGCCCTAATTCTGTGACAATTTGTGCGATTCTATTGGCATTACTCATTGCATTTTCTGCCTCTACTTTAGCTTCAATACCTTCAGCTTCAGCTAAATCTTTGTCACGATTAGCTGCTGCTAAAGTCTTCAAGGATTCTGCTTCTAAATCTGCTGCTTCTCTAGCAATTTCTGCTTGTCTTTTTCGCCGGAAGACATCAATTTCTACAACATTTTGTTCAGAGATACGATGTTTTTCTGCTTCTTGTTCAGCTACTATAATTGATAACTTTTGTTGTCGTTCTGCTTTTTCTATTTCTGCTGCAGTAGTTACTCCTGATTCTGCTTTAGCTTTTTCTGCTTCTGATATTAAACGTTGTTGTTCTTTTTCGGCTATAGCTATAGCTGCTTCTTCTTGAGCAATTTTTGATAATCTTTCTGCTTCTGCTACTTCGACTTGAGCTTTAAGGCGATTTGAATCAACTATTTGTTGGCGAGTTATTTCTGCCATTTCTGATTCTTGTTTTTGTAATTCTTGAGTAACTTTGAGTTTTTTCTGTTGTTCTTCTAGGGCAATATCTGCTTCAATTTGACTTTGTTGAACTGCTAATTTTTTCTTGATTTCTTCTTCTTCAATTGCTTTTGTCTGCAATATTTTGTTTCGTTGTTCGTTGGCAGCTTCAATATCTTTTGCTTCTTGAATTTCCCTGGATCTTTGTGCTCTTAATGATTCTAATTCTAGTTGTTGTTCTAGTAGAGCAGTTTCTTGTTCTTTTTCAATTTCGATAGCTTTTTTTCTGGCGGTTAATTCTTTTTGTTTAATTGCTATTTGGGTATTTAATTCTAACTCTCTTCGTTCTTTTTCTGTTATTAGTTCTACTTCTTGTTTTTCTTTGATTGATTGTTGAATTGTTTCGGTGCGTAATTTGACGCCTTGAGCATCAAAGAAGTTATTAGTATCATAAGTGTCACTTTCTTCGATTTCGGAAATAGCAATATTATTTAGTGTTAAACCAACTTTTTTTAAGTCTGGTTGAATTAGATTGAAAACTTCATCTGCAAACCCCAATTTATCAGAATCAATTTCTGCCAATTTCTTCTTTTTAGCTGCTGCTCGAATTGCATCATCAGCGCGTTTTTCTAGAGCATCTTTAATATCTTCTGGAGAAATTATTCCTTGCTTTGATAATCTAGATGCAGCAGTTTTACATCTTGTTCATCAGCATTTATGCAGACATAAAAAGTAACTCGCATATTAGCCCGAAGATAATCTTGAGTTCTTACTGCTAAGTTTCCGGTACGTTCTACATCAATAGAAATCT
>NZ_LGSU01000144.1 GCF_002260545.1 Hydrocoleum sp. CS-953
ATATTATATATAGTTTTTTTTAATAAGTATAAAATAACTGGAAGATGGGATAAGAAAAACTAAATTATAACTCTGTTTATATAGCGCTACGCAAATAGGTTAGAACATTGCTAAATTCTGTTTCGGAGCATTTCCCCAGGAAAAACTCAGTCAGAGATTACTTTTAACCTTTGCATGAGTGACTTTTGACTTGCGCGTAGCGCTATAGCAAACAAATTTTGTTTCAATTATTTGATAGGATACCTGCACTTTTCTATTTTTTGAAAGGTTAACTTGATAGTAGTTTACATTTTGTAATATTATAGGTACTTTATCATCGGCCAATTCTTGAATTTATACTGTTTGGATAAATATTTGCTACAAATATCTAATTTTAAAGACAATTTTGTAACATTATTTAATAAAATTACGACTATATTATGTAGACATTTTATTGTTAATGTAGCAAAATCTTGATTAATGTAGCAAAATAATAATCATAGAAATCAGAACAAGGGAGGATAAGATGACAAATGTTTTGGTGGTTGAAGATAATCTACTTAACTGGAAAGTCTTTGAAAAAGTTTTGACAAAATTGGGTGGTTTTGCTGCTCAACTTAGTGAAGATGTAGAAACAATCATAGAAATTGTTAAAGCAAATAAAGCAGACATTATTCTGATGGATATTTGTCTGGAAAATAGTTATTATAATGGCAAACCAATCAATGGAATTGAAATTACTAAATTGTTAAAAGCAAATCCCCATACAGCTAAAGTGCCTATTATGTTAGTCACTGCAATTGGTACTGCAAAGGATAGTGAACATTATATGGAACTTAGTGGAGCAGATGGTTTTATGGGTAAGCCAATAGTAGATCATCAGGTGTTTATCTCGGAAATAAAATCACTGATTTTTGCCAAGGAATAATTTTGTTTTTTTGCCACTATTAAAATCATAGTTGCTCAATACTAAAAGATTCAAAAAAACTATAATCCCTAAAAAAATAATAGCAGGAGTTCCTATTTTACCGCTCAAATTTTGAGTCTTGATAGGGAATTTTTCCTGAAAAATAAAACGGTAGCTATGATTTACTTGTCAAAACTAAATATCAGAACTATGATGTGACTAAATTTGACCAAATAGATTATCTTTGAAAAGTTATCGCTATGGTAGAAACACCAGAAATTCTATGGCCGAGTTTAGTAACAGTTGCCACTTTATTAATGTATTTTGTAGTAACTATCAATGTTGGTAGAGCTAGAGCTAAATACAAAATTATGCCTCCTCAAATGACGGGAGACGAAAATTTTGAGCGAGTAGTACGAGTACAGCAAAATACTCTAGAACAATTAATTTTATTTTTACCTTCTTTGTGGCTTTTTTCTCTGTTTGTTAGTCCACTTTGGGGTGCTGGTATCGGTGCGACTTGGGTATTTGGGCGTATATTATTTGCTTGGGGTTATTATCAGGCGGCGGAGAAACGAACTCTAGGGTTTGGTATTAGTTCTTTAACTACTCTAGTTTTACTTATAGGTGCTTTGGTAGGAATAATACTACCTCTATGGAAAACTATTTCATAGCTATAATAAATTTAGATAGAGGTCAGTGAAAATAGATTCTATCTAATTTTGACTTTTGTTCAATATGAGGCAAAAATAATGTCAGAAAAACCAGTATTTAAGATTAACCAAAAACTTTTTAAGCAACTGAATGATTGGCAAGAAAAAATGGAGGAAAAAGAAAAAGTTGAAGCAGAAATAGAGGCAAATAATCAAGATAAAAAATTGAGAGATTCTGAGAAGGAAAAAGATTAGGATAGCTTAAACAATTGGGATATAAAGATTGTTAAGTTGGGGGTTTAGTTACTAAACCCTTAAAGTTTATAGTACCTATAATGTGTATTTTATGTTAGTGAAAACTGTTATAATTTGACCTACCTATCTTAAGTAGAGATGATATTATCTATTCTCTCTGCTCTCTATACTGGTACGGGGAATGCAAAAAGCAAAAACCACCCATATAAAACTGTACTACAATAGCTTTTTAGCTTGTGCCAATGTAAAATACCTGGTAGTCCTGCTTGCTAAGGCGTGAGAATATACATTTTTTTCTACACTCCCTATACCATTACTATACACCACCTTAATGGGTAGTCCTATCTTTATGGTTATCAAGCAAAAAGCAGCATTAGTAAAATTAAAATATTTAATCTTACAAGCAAAAAGTGCTAATCAATTAAGTGCAATTATTATTGACTATACCCATGAAGAAATGATTCAAGTTTACGGT
>NZ_LGSU01001440.1 GCF_002260545.1 Hydrocoleum sp. CS-953
TTACAGCAGTTTCGGAGTTAGTGAGGTACAAATTTTTAGGACTTTAGGCAACAGATAATTAATTAAAGTGTACCTCACCATCCTAAAAAGTGCTGTAAATTGACAGAGTAGAAAGCTTTTCAAAAGAATGACACCGAAAAGCTTACTTCAATATCTCAAAAAAGTTCTTGATAATTTAGGAAAAGAATATGTAATTAATTTTGCTTATGTACTTAAAGCTAATAGCTGATAGCTAACTACTAACTATACTTTTAATTCTGGGAAGTCTCTGTTATTGCTTTTCTATGTTTGCAAACTGGTAGACTCCTTGCTACTCCCTATTTTTGATTTGAGATTTTAATTATGGATATGCAGCAAAAAAAACTCTCAGTTATCTTTATATAATAATCGCGAACTGGTAGACTCTTCCCTACTACCTACTCCCTATTCCCTACTCCCTATTTTTGATTTGAGATTTTAATTATGGATATGGAACCGAAAAAAAATTCTCAGTTATCCTTATATAATAATCACGGTAAACTGGTAGACTCTTCCCTACTCCGTAGGGACGTTGCATGCAACGTCCCTACCTCCCTACTCCCTAAACATAATATATATGAGGCTGAATTTCAAAATTTTGAAGAAAAAGTATCTCAAAAAGAAAATAAGATTTGGAAATTAATATGTCATCGTTTTTTCTTGATTTTTAGTGTGACAACTGCCGCAACAACTGGAGCATATTTCTGGAGTTTAAATCAGATTCCTATATATCAAGGAAAATTTCAAATATTAGTTGAACGAGTTATGGTGAAGAATTCAGCTAATAATCAATTAGATACAGATGAAAAAATATTAGGTACAAATTTTGGAGAAGATTGGGAAAAACAGACGGCAAAAATTATTTATGGTGATGAGAAAATAATTTATTCAGTGGCTAATCAAAATCAAGAAGATAATAATTATATCTTGGATTATGAGTCGCAAATTCAATTGCTGAAAAGTCCGCAAATTATGCAGCCAATAATTGCGGATATTCAAAAAGAGTATCCAGAAGTGAATTATAATTCCCTCTTTGAGAAACCAAGAAATAATTTTTTTAGTATAGAAAAAGTGAAAGTTCAAAGGTTGGGTGATACGAAAATCATAGAAGTTAGCTATAAAGATTCAGACACAAATAAAATCAAGTTTGTCTTAGATAAACTGGCAGAAAATTATCTTAAATATGGTCGTGAAGATAATCAGAGTAAGACTGGTAAAGGCTTGAAATTTGTTGATTCACAAATTCCTAAATATCAGCAAAAAGTTAAAGAAATGCGACAGGAATTACAGCAACTGCAACAAGAGTATCTATTTATTAATCCAGAAATTAAAAGTCAAGAAATAGCAGCAGAAAGGAACGCAATTCAATCTCAAAAACTAGAAAATAAAATATTACTTGACCAACAGCGATCGCTCCATACTATGGTGCAAAGTCAGTTGGGGATTAATCCAGAAGAAGCTTTGATAGCTTCAGCTTTAAGCCAAGCGCCAAGATATCAATCATTATTAAATCAATTACAAAAGGTAGAAACAACGATTGCTTTAGAATCAGCTCGTTTTAAAGATAAAGCACCTCAAATGCAAGCTTTATATAAACAGCGAGAAAAATTACTACCTTTATTAAATCAAGAGGCCGAAAAAGTTATTGGTAGAGATATTGAAGAAGTAAGTAAAAAGGCTTTAGCTTTTCAAGATTCTGTTCGCCTAGAATTAATTCACAAAATGATATTAGCTGCTAATCAAATAGAGGTGATGGAAGTTAGAGGTAAAGTATTGGATGCAGCGGAAGGTAAATTAAATAAATATGCTGAAAAAATGCCAGAAGTAGTCAGGCGTTACACGGAAATTCAGCAAGAATTAGAAATATCAAATAAAACGATTAAAGACCTGTTAGAAAAACAACAGATATTACAAATAGAAATTGCTGAAACAAAGTTACCTTGGGAATTAATAGCACCACCAGAATTATTAAAAAATCAAAACGGTGAGTTAGTAAAAATATCTCCAAATATGTTATTAAATCTTGCCTTGGGAGGATTAACAGGATTAGTATTTGGAATATTATTAGCTCAGTTGGGAGAGAAATTTAAGCAAGATGTTTTTGAGACACCAAAAGAAGTCAAAAAATCTATTGGTTTACCTTTGTTAGGAGTAATTCCTATACATGAACAAAGAATGTGGATGAATGATGAGTTGAAGGAAAAGAAAAGTTCAGCTTTGGTTTTATATCCCTCAGCTTTTCAAGAAGCTTTTCGCACTTTAAATGCTAATATTCGTCTATTAAATATAGAAAATCCGATTAATTCTTTCGTAATTAGTTCTGCCTTACCAGGGGATGGTAAATCTACAGTAGCAGCTCATTTGGCTCGCGCTGCTGCTGCTATGGGTCAACAGGTACTATTAATAGATGCTGATTTACGTTGTCCACAAATTCATAATATGATGGGATTGTCAAATCAGCAGGGGTTAAGTAGTGTAATTATTGATGGTATACCGATAGAAGCAGCAATTCAGCGATCGCCTGTGGATGAAAATCTGTTTGTCTTAACTTCTGGACCTATTCCTCCAGACCCTACAAAAATTTTGTCCTCAAGGGAAATGGGGCAATTGATTCAAGACTCAGCTAGTAATTTTGATTTAGTAATTTGTGATACAGCTCCATTACTGGGAAGAGCTGATGCTAATTTATTAGCAGCTTGTACTAATGGATTATTATTAGTAGTGGGGTTAGGCAAAACTGAGCGAGAAGCTTTAAGTTTAGCTCTAGATGATTTAAGTATGGCAGGTATACCAATGTTGGGTATTGTGGGTAATGGCGATCGGGCGGATTCTTATTATCAGCGATATTATGACTATGAGTATATTGAGCCTCAGTATGAGGAAATGAGGTAGGGTAGTATTCAATAATTAATAATTAACAATTAATAATTAATAATTACCTCTTCTGTAATAGAAGGATTGGGTTAAAAGAAATTTTTTTCTTCTCTTGGTCGATTGGATATGGGTTTAGCGTTCCGCACAACGCGCGTTTTTCATGTCGCGCAGCGTTAACGTTTGCGGAGCATTCCGTCAGGAAAGTTTTGCGGAACGCTAAACGCTACGCGAGATGTTTGCGGAGCATTCCGCAGGAAAACACGTAGCGTCCCGGAGGGAAAGGAGACCCGCTCTTTCAGAGCTGCTCCGCTTTATATGTTGCGAAGCAAAACGCCATCCCATCCTTCGGAATGCTCCGAAAACGACCGCTTTTTTCTCCATGAATGGAGAGGCTTTATACCTTAATTTTTCGGTAAAAAATTTTGGTAGTAGTGATACTGAATCCGTTTTAGATAGGAAGTTCTATGACGAGGGCAAGGCAGTTATTCTGGATTCAGAAGGTAGAAGAGTTAGAAAGTATAAAGTATTTGGAAAAAGTACCTTTACCAATGGATAATGGATAATTAATCAATTTGGTTNGCCATCCCATCCTTCGGAATGCTCCGAAAACGACCGCTTTTTTCTCCATGAATGGAGAGGCTTTATACCTTAATTTTTCGGTAAAAAATTTTGGTAGTAGTGATACTGAATCCGTTTTAGATAGGAAGTTCTATGACGAGGGCAAGGCAGTTATTCTGGATTCAGAAGGTAGAAGAGTTAGAAAGTATAAAGTATTTGGAAAAAGTACCTTTACCAATGGATAATTGATAATTAATCAATTCGGTTTACAGCCTCTGCTAATAATTAATAATTAATAATTGATAATTGATAATGAAAGAGTTTTGGAAATCTATAATTTTATCTCCCTATTTCTATCTAACTCGTTCACATGCTCTAATTATTCATTATCCATTATCAATTAATGAAAAATGCTCAAACTCAGTTAGGGATTATTTTTGACTTTTGACTTTTGACTTGCGCGTAGCGCTAGAGGTATTTTTGTTGATAATTAAAAAAATGTAAAAGATAGTTAAGAATTAATTGGTTTGGGTAGTCTTACAAACTAAGATGGAGTAGAAAGCTGAATCAAGTAAACAAAAACTGGCAAAACTATTAGATTAAATTAACATCAATTGTGAGAAAAAACAATAAGTTAAATCACACAAATAGTTAGTGCTAAAAAATTAAAGTTATTATGTTTATTGGATAACAACTTTATAAGTAAAAATGTCTTGATATTCATAAGTATTGAAAGTATTCAATTTTTACTTATGAGAGGGTAATTTTAGATTTTTGAGGAGAAGAAAAGATGGCGATCGCTACAATTAATCCAGCAACAGGGGAACTAATCAAAACTTTTGAACCAATCACAGATACCCAAATAGAAGCTAAGTTAGAATTGGCAGAAAAAACTTTTCGCCAATATCGTAAAATTCCCATGACCCAACGTGGAGAATGGTTATTAGTAGCAGCAGATATATTAGAGAAAAATGCTGAGAAATTTGGCAAAATAATGACTCTAGAAATGGGTAAAACTCTGAGTGGAGCGATCGCTGAAGCTAAAAAATGTGCTTTAGTCTGTCGCTACTACGCAGAAAAGGCAGCCGAGTTTCTAGCTGATGTCCCTGCACAAACTGATGCTAGTAAATCGTTTGTTCGTTATCAAGCACTTGGCCCAGTGTTGGCAGTCATGCCCTGGAATTTTCCTTTTTNAAAATGTGCTTTAGTCTGTCGCTACTACGCAGAAAAGGCAGCCGAGTTTCTAGCTGATGTCCCTGCACAAACTGATGCTAGTAAATCGTTTGTTCGTTATCAAGCACTTGGCCCAGTGTTGGCAGTCATGCCCTGGAATTTTCCTTTTTGGCAAGTTTTCCGTTTTGCAGCACCAGCTTTAATGGCAGGAAATGTGGGATTATTAAAACACGCCTCTAATGTGCCTCAATGTGCCTTAGCTATTGAAGAAATTTTTAAAGAAGCAGGTTTCCCAGAGGGTGCTTTTCAAACTTTATTAATAGGGTCTGATAAAGTAGCAGGTATTATGGCAGATGACCGAGTAAAAGCAGGAACTTTAACTGGCAGTGAACCTGCGGGTGCAAGTTTAGCAGCAACAGCAGGTAGAGCTATTAAAAAAACTGTTTTGGAATTGGGAGGTAGCGACCCATTTATAGTATTAGAAAGTGCTAATCTAGAAGAGGCTGTATCTACAGCAGTTACAGCGAGAATGCTAAACAGTGGCCAATCCTGTATTGCTGCTAAACGTTTTATCTTAGCAGAAGCTATCGCTGATGAATTTCAACAACGTCTGGTAGAAAAATTTGAGGCTTTAAAAGTAGGAGACCCTATGTTGCCAGATACTAATATTGGTCCATTGGCAACTCCATCTATTCTTCAAGAGTTAAATGCTCAAGTACAAGCTTCTGTTGAGAAAGGAGCAAAAGTTCTGACTGGTGGTCATTTTTTATCTGACCTTCCTGGAAGTTTTTACCCTCCTACAATTTTGGCTGAGATACCAATAGACTCCCCTGCTTATCAGGAAGAATTTTTTGGTCCGGTAGCTTTAGTCTTTCGAGTTGCTAATATTGATGAAGCAATAGAATTGGCAAACAATACTCCTTTTGGGTTGGGTGCAAGTGCATGGACTACAGACACAGCAGAAGCAGATAGGTTAATCTCAGAACTGGAAGCTGGTGCTGTTTTTATCAATGGTTTAGTTAAGTCTGACCCACGTCTACCTTTTGGTGGAATTAAACGCTCTGGTTATGGTCGGGAACTTAGCAGGGAAGGAATTTTGGAATTTGTCAATATTAAGACTGTTTGGGTTAAATAATTAATAAGTATTAGTAGTAGAGAATCTAGGCTAAGGCTAAAGTTGTAGTTCATTAATTGATAATGGATAATTAATAATGGATAATGGATAATTATTTTTGTTTTCGGCTGTCGCCGACATGAAACGCTACGCGACTTGAATTGCCTTTCGCTGCGCGACATGGAAAGCGGAGCATTCCGTCCGGAAATGCGGAGCATGACATAAGGTCAAGCTTTGCACAACGCTTTCGGCAATTATCAATTATTAATTATTAGCAGAGGCAATAAAGCTGAATTGATACTTAAGACCTCGCCCGACCAGGCGGGGTTTAAATCAATTATCAATTATCCATTGGTCAAGGTATTCTGGTAGATATCTCAGTTTACCTAATCTTCTTTATCTATTTCAAGAGTTTTAATTCTTCGCTCCTTCACTTATCCTTATGCTAGTAACTGATAGCTGTTTTCGGGTCACCGACATGAAACGTTACGCGACATGAAAAACGTAGTTACAACTCAGGAGGCTGACTGACATCTGAATGCTTACTTTAGAACAAACCTTATTAGATTGAATCTATTACCTAGAAAAAATTGATAAATAGCAAAAAAAATATTTATCAAATTTTTTATCTCTAAATCAAGAGTTTGATTTATAGCAGTTTTCACTTTCTTCTTGCATTACTTCTTCCTTCTTCCTTTAAACCCAAATCTCTGTACTCTAAAAAATATGAAAACTGCTATAACTTCCGAAGTTAGCTTTATTGAGTTAAATAGTTAGATAGAGAAACAGTTGGATATACCTTAATTATTTATTCTTGAAGAAAGTTACAGGNCCTTCTTCCTTTAAACCCAAATCTCTGTACTCTAAAAAATATGAAAACTGCTATAACTTCCGAAGTTAGCTTTATTGAGTTAAATAGTTAGATAGAGAAACAGTTGGATATACCTTAATTATTTATTCTTGAAGAAAGTTACAGGTTTGAGGTTATACCAAATTAAAATGAAGGTGCATAGAATAAATTTTCAATCATAATTGACCATATATCCGATAAATGAATTATTTTCATAATTCTGTGCAACTTCAGATAAAATTGGTATTATACCAGGCGCTATAAATATTTGCTACGAATCCCTCTTGCCTGTTAACTGTTACCTGTTGCCTATAACCAGAGTTTTATAACATTTTTAGAAAAAAATGGTATTAATAGTTCAATTGAATAAACGAAGATTCAACCCGCAACTAACCTTAGATACCATGAAGACCCTGGACTTAATAACCCAATTCCTCTTTTTTCAATACCTAAAATCTTGAGAGCATAGCATCAAGAAATAGTTGAACAAGCTTTTAACTGCTACCCCAACTATATCCCATTTTTAAATGTTAATTTTGACTTAGTTTTTTACCAGTTTTTATAAAAGGAGAAAAATCAAAATGAACACTGCAGAATTATTGGTTAAATGCCTGGAAAATGAAGGTGTAAAATATGTATTTGGATTGCCTGGAGAAGAAAATCTAAATATTCTAGAAGCTCTGAAAAATTCCCCAATTCAATTTATTACTACCCGACACGAACAAGGTGCTGCTTTTATGGCAGATGTCTATGGTCGTTTAACAGGAAAAGCAGGAGTTTGTTTATCAACATTAGGTCCTGGCGCTACTAATTTAATGACAGGTGTTGCTGATGCTAATTTAGATGGGGCTCCTTTAGTANAAGAAAATCTAAATATTCTAGAAGCTCTGAAAAATTCCCCAATTCAATTTATTACTACCCGACACGAACAAGGTGCTGCTTTTATGGCAGATGTCTATGGTCGTTTAACAGGAAAAGCAGGAGTTTGTTTATCAACATTAGGTCCTGGCGCTACTAATTTAATGACAGGTGTTGCTGATGCTAATTTAGATGGGGCTCCTTTAGTAGCAATTACAGGTCAAGTTGGTACTGATAGAATGCACATCGAATCTCACCAATATTTAGATTTGGTGGCTATGTTTTCCCCAGTAACTAAATGGAATGCTCAAATTGTTCGCCCTAGTAATACACCAGAAATTGTCCGCAAAGCATTTAAAGTAGCTCAACAAGAAAAGCCGGGTGCTGTTCATATCGATCTACCAGAAAATATTGCTGCAATGTCTGTAGAAGGGAAACCTTTGAATCGAGATAAGCGGGAAAAATCTTATTCTGCTTATCAGAGTATGACGGAAGCAGCAGTGGCAATTTCTAAGGCAAAAAATCCTGTAATTTTGGTTGGAAATGGAGCGATTCGAGGGCATGCAAGTGAAGCTTTGACAGAGTTTGCTACACAATTAAATATTCCTGTTGCTAATACTTTTATGGGTAAAGGTGTGATTCCTTATACTCATCCTCTATCTTTGTGGACAACAGGATTACAACAACGGGATTATATTAGTTGTGCTTTTGATCAGACAGACTTAGTTATTGCAGTTGGTTACGATCTGATTGAATATTCTCCAAAAAAATGGAATCCTCAAGGCGAAATTCCGATTATTCATGTTGGGGCAAAATATGCAGAAATTGATAGTAGTTATATTCCCATAGCTGAAATAGTTGGAGATATTTCTGATTCTTTGAATGAAATTTTGCGACGCTCGGAGCGGATCAATGAATTAAGTCCGACTGTTTCAGAAATTAGAAAAAATATGCGCTCTGAATATGAGGGATATGGTAAAGATAATGAGTTTCCAATTAAGCCTCAAAAACTAATTTATGATTTACGTCAAGTAATGGGGCCAGAGGATATTGTTATCTCTGATGTTGGTGCCCATAAAATGTGGATTGCTCGACATTATCATTGTGATAGTCCTAATACTTGTTTGATTTCTAATGGATTTGCCGCAATGGGTATTGCTATTCCTGGGGCGATCGCTGCGAAGTTGGTTTATCCTGACCGTAAAATTGTGGCAGCTACAGGGGATGGTGGTTTTATGATGAATTGTCAAGAGTTGGAAACTGCTTTGCGAGTGGGTACTGCTTTTGTGACCTTGATTTTTAATGATGGTGGTTATGGTTTGATTGAGTGGAAACAGGAAAATCATTTTGGCAAGTCTTCTTTTATTAAGTTTGGAAATCCTGATTTTGTTAAGTTTGCCGAGAGTTTTGGTTTGAAGGGTTATCGAGTTGAGTCTGCTGTTGATTTAATTCCTACTTTGAAGGAGGCTCTTGCTCAAGATGTTCCTGCTGTGATAGATTGTCCTGTTGATTATCGGGAGAATGTTCGTTTTACTAAAAAGTCAGGTGGTTTAAGTTGTTCTATTTAGGAAAAAGGAAGTAGCGATTAAGGTTTTTTTTCTGCAATCTAACTCTAAATTTACTGAATAATTAATTAACCTCAGTCTTGGATTGGCAAAGCCAGTCCAATTAACATAGCAGCCCTATACTAGCTATAGTCATTTCAAATAAAGATGAAACACTTTTTTTGCTGAAACCCTTTCTCAGGAAAGAAACACTCGTCCCAATCTTATTGAGAATGACTATATTAGCTTTTCCTTACGGAATGCTACGCTTGCCAGCATTTAGCTAGCCTCCTGGGTCGTAACTACGCGATTCAGCTAAAGATCCGAGGGTTTAAGTCCGCCACAAGAGCTTGAAAAATTAGTGGTGCGCTTTTTTGGGGATTTGAATCCCCCATTATACACCGTGAAAGGCTGATAGCTGTTAACGAAGTTCCGACCTAGGAGGCTAGCTGAGTCCTGAGTGCTACTTCAAACAATTCTCTCAACATAAGGAGATAAAAATGTTTATTGGAATGACAGAATTTGACGGAGTTTTTAATTTGTCTGTAAAAGCANTGAAAAATTAGTGGTGCGCTTTTTTGGGGATTTGAATCCCCCATTATACACCGTGAAAGGCTGATAGCTGTTAACGAAGTTCCGACCTAGGAGGCTAGCTGAGTCCTGAGTGCTACTTCAAACAATTCTCTCAACATAAGGAGATAAAAATGTTTATTGGAATGACAGAATTTGACGGAGTTTTTAATTTGTCTGTAAAAGCACTTGATTGGTTAATGGAATGGAATACAGAAGCAGAAATTGCTTCTAGTATATCTAAAACAGCACAAAAAGTTGTTGAAAAATTGATCGCTACACCTGGTATGACTATGGCTCATAGTAGAGACTTCAGCAGAGCAAGACGTTTGTTCACATTGAAAGATGGAACAACAGTTAAAGTTTTGACAAATCCAGTAGGGGTGAATCATGTATTTTTAGCAGATTCTAAGGAAAAAATGATATTTGGAGGCTATGTCGGTTGGGTTCATAATGAAAATTTCAATGAAGCTCTTAATGATATAAAGAAAGAATTTAGCTAGCCTAAATGTGCCACGTTGCAAAATGCTGTAAGATAGCTTCTATAGAACCCCTGAAAGGATCTATTTAAAATTATAAATTGAGAGTAGGAGAGTAGGGAAGTGGGGGAGTGTGGAGAGATGGGGAGATGGGGAGATGGGGTGTATTAGATATCTGGCACTCATCCAATCATCAAATCAATTATTACCCATTTTGTATCAATTAATTCTCCCTCCAACCTATTTTTTAGAGATACCAAATGGCTTCTATATAAAATGATTGTAACTTGTGTATTATTAACTTATTAGCTATGAATAAGAACTATAGCGCTATAGTAAAGAAGACTTTGATCGGAACAAGAGAAGCAGCTTTTTTATTAGGTATTTGTTGTCAAAGAGTCAGAACTCTACTCTCCCAGAATAGGATAAAAGGAGCTTATAAGCACAAAGGATTTTGGCAAATTCCCCTTTACAATAACATGCCTGTTGTCGTGCCAGGTACTAGAGGTCCAGAAGGTGTTTGGTCTAAGAGACTCCGAGAGAAGCCTACAAGAATTCATGTGAATCAACAAAAAATTAAGGCTAATGGCAAAAGAATTAAAAATGATCCTCAAATGACCCCGGAGCAATTGATGCCAGTAATCGCCCTAAAGCAAACTAATCGTAACGATTTGGGTTATCAGATGGAAATAGATGGCCCTTGTCGTATTGTTTATAAGCCTTATGACCCCTTACCTTGTGGCGCTCATTTGTGGATTGAGACCTATTATCCGGTGCAATTTGTGGATACTAAGTTTAAACCTATGACAGCTAGGCAAGCTTATAAATATGTTGCCAACCACTACTCTAAAAGGAAATTTTAGCGATTCTTGGTTGGCTTATTAACGGAAGTCGATTGCTATTAATTTTCTATTATACATAACAATAGGACTCTGTATTTGACTTTACAGAGAAAATTTATGGTGATTTGATTAAGGTTTGATACTCCCCCGGCTGAAGCACGAGGGATTCTTAAGCAATCCATGCATTGGATTCTTGAAGGCATTATCAATGTGCCACTACTGACTCCTTCGAGAGAAAACTCCAAAGTTGTCGCTACTTTTTTGAGGATATTGGCTGCACCATTCACATCGGCATTCACTAACAAACCGTTTTTGGTTTGATACACTCCTGGTTTAATTCGCTTTCCTGACGGTTTCCACTTATCGGGTTTTTCACCGATTTTGGGCAGAAAATCATCATCTAAAAAGCTAGCTTGCGAAGTATAAGATTCCTCGGTTTCAATAAATTCTATGCCGTGCAGTTCGCATAACTGACTAATCCGATCTTTGAGTTTAGCTGTTGGAATTTGCACAAACTTTTGGTTGTTTTTGGCTCCGATGTGAATACCATCTTTTTGCCTCTTATTCCATCCAAAAACAATCCGACCAATGCCATATCTTACGCAACGGTTAATAATTAATCTTGCTGCTTTGTTAACGGCATCACGCATTTGTCGGTTGCGTTTTTCAGTTATGTTTGCTAACTTTTTAGACCAGAATCCTTGAGGTTTGTTCTCTTTAATTGTTGCCACTTGTTTGTTGTACCATTGGTTTTTCGACTTAAGGTGTTTACCATCAATGATAAAACTTGTCCCTATATTGCTAACGCAAGTCAACCAATTGTCAACCCCGTGGTCAACACCTAGAACTTGATCTTTGTCAAGTTGAGATTTTTCAACTTCTAATTGATAAACCCATTCAACATAAAAGCAACCATTACGAGGTAGAATCCTTATTTCCCGAATTTTTTTAAATTTCAAATTGCTTGGGAAATCTAAGAAAAAACTGTCAATTTTAAATACTGCTTTAACCTTTCTTCCCAGAGGGACTTTAACTGTACCATTTTTCAGCTTTAAAGCTTGTTTAGGATAAGTTATAACTCCTAGTCCTCCCTTTTTTCGATATTTGGGAAGTTGAGGTTTATTTTCAAGTTCTCCTAAATAGTGTTTGTAGGAAACCTTCTTGTAGGACTTAAAAGACTCTGTTACTCCTCTCAAGGTTTGCTGTGCTGCTTGAGAATGAAGAAATTGATAATTATGATTTGACTTTAATTCCTTCTCTAAGTCGTGTTTTCCCGTGATGTATCCTAATTTAAAATACCATTGTCTAGCTAAATAAATCCCGCAATTAATAAGTTTGTTGGCTGTAGTACATAAGTATTCTAAAAACGGGATGCTTTCTGGATTTTTAATTAACTCTTGCTGACATCCATACATCTTTATCACCTCCATGTTCTTATGATAACATTAAAGAATAGAAGATTTTTTTGAGCATCATATTTGAGGAAATATTTGTGAGATATTGCCTCCAAATTATGGACATTTTCTACCCCTACCTAAGCAACTTCAGTTGAAAAAGTAGAAGGAAAAAATATGGTTACCATAAATACCATTTATTGACATTAGTTTGATTTTTTTGAGAGTTATATTCAAGTAAATATTCCTGAGCTCTAGCCTCCAAATCACGAAAATTTTCTACCCCTACCTAAGCAACTTCAGTTGAAAAAGTAAAGGAAAAAAATTAGTTTACCATAAATACCATTTATTGACATTAGTTTGATTTTTTTGAGAGTTATATTCAAGTAAATATTCCTGAGCTCTAGCCTCCAAATCACGAAAATTTTCTNACCTAAGCAACTTCAGTTGAAAAAGTAGAAGGAAAAAATATGGTTACCATAAATACCATTTATTGACATTAGTTTGATTTTTTTGAGAGTTATATTCAAGTAAATATTCCTGAGCTCTAGCCTCCAAATCACGAAAATTTTCTACCCCTACCTAAGCAACTTCAGTTGAAAAAGTAAAGGAAAAAAATTAGTTTACCAAAAATATCCTTTCTTGACATTAGTTTGATTTTTTTGAGAGTTATATTCAAGTAAATATTCGTAAGCTATCGCCTCTAAATTACGCAAGTTTTCTACCTCTAATTTACCAACCTCAGTATCAGTAGATAAGAGAATAACTTGATGACTAGCAGTAGGGAAATAACGTTCAACTAAATTTTGACGATGAGAAGAATCTAACCTACCTAAAGGTGTATCAATAGCCACAGGTAAATGTCTCCCAGAAACTCTTGCTAAACCCCATAAAAAAGAAATTGCTAAAAGCTGTTTTTCTCCAGCAGATATTCGATGTTTAGGAACAAGTTGCCCTTGATTATCATAGAGAGAAAGAGCAAAATTATGAGTATCAATAGCCACGCGATGAACTAAGTCTGATTTATGTAAAAGATAACGGAAACATTCAGTAACTTCTATCTCTAATTTATTCAGCTTTTTCAGAGTTAACTTATCCTTAAAT
>NZ_LGSU01001441.1 GCF_002260545.1 Hydrocoleum sp. CS-953
ACTGGAACGGAGTGGAAGGTTTGCGGAGCATTCCGGAACGGATAGCAATCTCAAGGGTTTGAGGTATCTCTTCGATCTATATCCTAATCATAACTATTCAACCGAACATGATATAAGGAGTAATGAGTAAGGAGTCAGTATGATTGTTTATTTATCATTAAACCGCTGTAGGAGTTACCAGGTGAACCTAGAAACCCGGTTTCTCCTAGACGTCTATTGCTCAAAACAACCATTTATCCTAGAAACCGGGTTTCTTTGCGTAAGTCCTAATTAGATTAAACTTTTACTACTTCAGTTTCCATATTATCTGCTGATTTTGAAACTGAATTAGTTTTGACTGCACGGAACATTCCAAAGCGACAAAGGCCGTTCCCAAATGCCAGACGCATTAGTAGCAAAGTGGGTACTTCTCGTAAAGATTTAATCACCCCTGATAAACCAGAGCGAATCATCCCTTGAGGTTTAATTACACCTTGCCAAATAGAATCAAACCAAGAAGGAAGAGTTTCCTGCGTCCAATCTGCAGTTGTTACTTCCCCTTCTACTAATCCAGTTTCTGCTATTAGTTCCGAAAAGCCTTCGATACTAGAAAAAGCCGGATGAGACCACTGCTCTAATAATTGACGCATTACAGGTTTTTCCCAAAAATTAAGTTGTTTTTGGCGATCGTCTCGCTGATTCCAGTCAGCTACAACCAATATTCCACCAGGCTTTAATACTCGTATCATTTCTTGAGCATATTTGGCTTTATCTGGCATATGAGGTCCTGCTTCAATAGACCAAACTACATCAAAACTATTATCTGGGAAAGAGAGTGCTAAAGCATCATCTACCTTAAATTTAGCGTCAACTCCTTCAGGGGTTAGCTCCTGTGCGCGTTGTACTTGTTGAGGACTAATAGTAATACCCGTAACATTAAATCCATACTCTTTGGCTAAAATACGGCTGCTACCACCTATTCCACAACCTACATCTATAACAGTAGTACCACGGGGTAGCTTATCGACACCGCCCCATTTAACCATTTCATGTACAAAGTCATATTTGCAGTCAAGAAATCCTTCCTTTGTGGGGGCGAGCCATAATGACCTAAATGAATGTGTTCGCCCCAGTAAANGCATCATCTACCTTAAATTTAGCGTCAACTCCTTCAGGGGTTAGCTCCTGTGCGCGTTGTACTTGTTGAGGACTAATAGTAATACCCGTAACATTAAATCCATACTCTTTGGCTAAAATACGGCTGCTACCACCTATTCCACAACCTACATCTATAACAGTAGTACCACGGGGTAGCTTATCGACACCGCCCCATTTAACCATTTCATGTACAAAGTCATATTTTGCAGTCAAGAAATCCTTCCTTTGTGGGGGCGAGCCATAATGACCTAAATGAATGTGTTCGCCCCAGTAAAATTCGAGGATGCCGTCTTCTGTCCATTCGTCGTAGGAATTGGCTACAGTTTCTGATGATTCATAACTGCGAGGATTTTTCAGGTAAAGCACAATGCCTATTACTGATAGTAAAAGTATAAGTCCAAGGGTGTAATATAGGTACATTAAAGAAATCGTGGTATTTATTGACAAGTTTCTTGGTATTATAGCAGGGAACAGGGAATAGGGAATAGGGAATAGGGAATAGGGAAGATATTTTCAGCAGATGTAGGTTGGGTTGAGGAACGAAACCCAACGCGATGTGCTTCCTTCATTTGAAAAGCGCTGTAGGCAAAGAAACCGGGTTTTTAGGATAAATCGTTGTTTTGGCAATAAATATCTACGAAAAAACCCGGTTTCTGGGTTTCTGGGTTCAATCTGGAAATTTTACAACTCTAGCTTATGCTAAATAAAGGGCAAATTTATTTTCTGGAGAGGTCTACTTATAGCACTTTTGATGATCGTGAGCTACATCTGTAACACAGCCTTCTAGGCTGTAACAACCTGGAAGGTTGTGTTACAAAATTGAATATTGATTTTCTGACTTCAATCTAGCGATGGCAACCCATTAACAATATCTACTGTTTCTAAACTAACTGTAATTACTTGACCGATTAATCGCACAATATATTGTTCGTCGTCTAAGCGGTTGGGGTCATTTTCAATCTGACTCCGTTTGTCTATTTTTACTTGGTAGCGATCGCTAATCCAATCTAAAGCTGATCGATTTCCGAGACGATATTCAAAGACTTTTGGGGGAATATCCGCTAAGGTGAGAAACTNTATCTACTGTTTCTAAACTAACTGTAATTACTTGACCGATTAATCGCACAATATATTGTTCGTCGTCTAAGCGGTTGGGGTCATTTTCAATCTGACTCCGTTTGTCTATTTTTACTTGGTAGCGATCGCTAATCCAATCTAAAGCTGATCGATTTCCGAGACGATATTCAAAGACTTTTGGGGGAATATCCGCTAAGGTGAGAAACTCGTTATAAATTAATTGGGTTTTGTCTTTGCTGAGTTTCATTTTTTCGACTCGCCAATTTAAGGGAACTTCTTCATTCTCGATAAATGTTAACGAATATTCCTCTTGTTGTTCGTAGTTGATGTGAATTTCGGCGAGGCGTTTTCCGGCTTTGGCAAATCCGTGAAAGTCTGGAGCGTAGGGTATGCGGGGTAATTCTCGTTTGAGGTTATCGGCGTATTTTTCTCGATAGGTGGGATGGTGTAAGAGGGCGTAGATATAATAGANATTTAAGGGAACTTCTTCATTCTCGATAAATGTTAACGAATATTCCTCTTGTTGTTCGTAGTTGATGTGAATTTCGGCGAGGCGTTTTCCGGCTTTGGCAAATCCGTGAAAGTCTGGAGCGTAGGGTATGCGGGGTAATTCTCGTTTGAGGTTATCGGCGTATTTTTCTCGATAGGTGGGATGGTGTAAGAGGGCGTAGATATAATAGAAGATATCCCATTTAGCGATCGCCTCGTCTTGGTATTTTTGGCGAAAGGTGTCTAAGCTCCAATCAGTGATATTTTCTTGGCGGTTACTTCCATCTTCGTCGTAGGTGTAGAAGGGAAAACATTGGGTTTTTTCAAATGCAAAATCTAAACCTAAAACATATTGACTAACCATACAACCAAATCCTTTTCTATCACCAATTCCTGCAACAGCGATCGCCCGATTCTCTTTTTCAGTCTCCGGGGTAGGGAATATGTAGGGAAATTTATAGCGAGCCTCGTTTAAGTGAGCATCAAAGTAAAGACAAGATTTCGTAAAAGGACGATAAAGAGACTGTCTAATATGATTTTGGTCATATTCTACGATAATTCCTCGCTTTAAATGGTTTTTTAAAGTTGAAGACCAACTAATTTTAGTATCATCATAAGTGACAAAATCATCGACTTTAACCGATCTGTCTTGCCTATCCTGCCATTTCCTGACTTGTTCATTATAAGTAGCGGTCGTCTGTTGAACATTTTCTGCTAATTTATCAGGATTAAAATTATAAGCCCAAACATCGCGATTAGTCTTTACTCCGTTGCTAAATAATTTAAAAATAGTATCGGTTACTTTTCCCTTTGCAGCTTTAGTTTCCTTAGTTCCCATTGGGATAAAAGTTTCAAAGTCAGCTTGCAACCCTGCCGTTAACCAGGTATTTTTTTTGTCCGGTTTAATTTCTTGCCAGTCAATGCCAGCAAATGTTTTTGCTTTTTCCAGGAAAGCAAATTTTTCTTGACGAGTAGCTTTCCAATCAACCTCACTGTAAAAAATCTGATGCTTTTTAATACCTTTATCTTTTCGTTTGATTAAAAATGTCACCGCTATACCCACCATTGCAGCTAAACCAAACACAGTATGTTTTTCTCCAATGGGGATACCTTCTCGCATTGAGTCTTTTCTGACATTTCCCTTTAAATCTAAAACATAAATCACATCAAAATCTTTGGCTAAATGTTGTCGCATCCCATCAAAAGCAATCGCATCAATAAAACTACTATTAGTGACAAAAGCCACAATTCCCTCATCTTTAATTCTATCTGCAGCCCAACGAAAAGCTTTTACATAAGGGTCTAAAAGAGAAATTTTATTCGTCGCTTTTGAGTCTTTAGAATAAGTCTGAGCTACCCGTCGATTTACTTCTCCATACTTCCGATTTTTATTATTATCATTCTCATTTTGTTGCCAAGCATTATAAGGAGGATTACCAATAACTACAAAAATATTTGAATCTTGCTGTCGTTGCACCCGTTGAGTATTTTCGGGAGTAAACAAATCTAACTGTAACGCTTCTTGAACAGAAAAAGTATCCACCAAACAAATACCTTCAAACGACTCATATTTTTTCGTTGNCTTCCGATTTTTATTATTATCATTCTCATTTTGTTGCCAAGCATTATAAGGAGGATTACCAATAACTACAAAAATATTTGAATCTTGCTGTCGTTGCACCCGTTGAGTATTTTCGGGAGTAAACAAATCTAACTGTAACGCTTCTTGAACAGAAAAAGTATCCACCAAACAAATACCTTCAAACGACTCATATTTTTTCGTTGCCTCCAAATATTCATGCTCAATATTCATCGAAGCAATATAATAAGGTAACAACATCACCTCATTACAATGTAACTCATTCTTATACTTATCAGGTAGAGAAGTTTTCTTAATTTCCCGCATTATTCGCATTAGAAAATTACCCGTTCCTACAAACGGATCGAGAATATGTACCCCTTTATGACTGAGAGACTTCTTAAACTCTTTTCTCAAAATCTCATCAACACTTTTTACCATAAAATCAACAATAGATTGGGGTGTATAAACAATGCCATGAGTATCAGCAACCTTAACAGCAAACCCTTGGAAAAACTTCTCATAAACCGTGTTTAAAAAATGCTGTTTCTCACTATACTCCTTAATAGTTTTAGCAGCTTCTTCTAACGCCAAATAAAAATAATCTACCTCCTCCAAAAAATGATTCCTGCTAAAAGACTTCGAGGTTAAAGCATTAATAACCTTCTCAATTTCCACCGCAATAATATTCCGGCGACTAAAATCTGGATTATCAAAAATCTGGCGAAAAATTCGTTCCGTCAACAAATGCTGAATCAGCATTTCTTCCACCGCTGCATCAGAAATATTCGGATTAATCGACAGACGGCAAATATTACTAAACCCATCAAACGCAGCAATAAACTTTTTATTAGTTTTGCGTTGACTCTGAATTAACTCAACTAATTTTTCCCCTAAATTATGAACTCTTTCCCCAAACTCTGTAGCTGCCTTTTCCCAATTTTCTATCTGGGGTGGGCGATATTCAAAAAATAACTTCAGACTTTCTACCAGAGCTTCCGGTTTAGTAATTTCTCCATCATAAACCTGTTTTCCCCCTTGCCAAATAATCACCCGTTCGGGAGACTGAAAAATAATATTATCTTTCGGATAACCTTGTTTAAACTTCTTTTGTACTTCTTTAGCTAAATCATCCTCACTATCTTTCGCTTCCCAGATACCATGTTTAAGAGTATCATCCCTAACTAATAACCCATCAACTCGGATTAGTTTTTTCTTAGTTAATTGAATACTCTTTTCTTGTACCAACATCCAATTAAACTGTTGACAACAAGCAGTTAACAAGTCAGCAAAAGCAACTTTTACCGCCCCTTCATTAACAGCATTCAACTGTTGAAACTTTTTTAAATTTTGGTAATATAATTTGATAGGTTTGTGAGTAGGTTTGAGGTTTAGAATAGCCATAAACTTTCAAGAATTAATAATTACAAAGAAACCCGGTTTCTACGATAAATCCTTGTTTTGAGCAATAGATGTCTACGAGAAACCGGGTTTCTGGGTTCAGCTGCGTAAGTCCTGTAATTAATAATTAATAATTACCTCTTCTTAAAAAAAGAGGATTGACCAAAATGATCGGGACTTACGCAAAGAAACCCGGTTTCTTGGATAAACCATTGTTTTGAACTATAGACATCTAGGAGAAACCGGGTTTCTGGGTTCATCTGCGTAAGTCCTGCATTGTCAAAAAATTAAGCTAAACCCACCAATTTTGAACTAAGTTCCCAAAGCTTAATTGCCTTATCATCATCACTCGCTTCATCAGACACCTCTTGTACAAAAGACCGACGATCTTTCTTTTGACGATTTCCCCAACTCCAATACATACCCGACTCTTTATACTCATCATCTTTAACCAAAGCAGCAACCCTTTCTCCTGCCAAATCTTGAGAAACATATCCCCCAGTAATATTCTTTTGAAACAGTGGGAAAATTTTCTGGAATAAAGGAAAATGATTTCTGAACAAAGGTGTATCTGCGACACATCCAGGATACAAAGAACTAAAAACAATTCCTGTTGATTCGTGATAACGGCGATGCAACTCTCGCATTGTCAAAACATTGCAAAGTTTGCTATCCTTATAAGCTTTACCAGACTTAAACTTTTTGCCATTAATCATCGTAATAGGATCTTTGAAACCCTGTTCAAAACCCTGCAAATCTCCTAAATCTGGAGGTGCTGGAANTCTGAACAAAGGTGTATCTGCGACACATCCAGGATACAAAGAACTAAAAACAATTCCTGTTGATTCGTGATAACGGCGATGCAACTCTCGCATTGTCAAAACATTGCAAAGTTTGCTATCCTTATAAGCTTTACCAGACTTAAACTTTTTGCCATTAATCATCGTAATAGGATCTTTGAAACCCTGTTCAAAACCCTGCAAATCTCCTAAATCTGGAGGTGCTGGAATTGGAATCTTTCCTCCCAACTCTTTCGGATTAGCTGTTACAGTTCCCAAAATCACTAATCTTTTATCCGTAGCAGGAGACTGTTTCAAATCCTCTAACAGAATGTTACATAAGAGAAAATGTCCCAGATGATTTGTAGCCACACTCAATTCATAACCATCTGCACTCCGCATCGGTTCTTTTAACAATGGCAAATATACTGCAGCATTGCAGACTAAAGCGTTCAGAGACCTACCACTTTCTCTGAAAGTATTGACAAACCTTTTTACACCATCTAGACTGGCCAAATCTAGGTGCATAACAGTATAACTGTCTTTTGCCATTCCTACTTCTTGAGCAGCTTTTTCTGCTTTGGATAAGTCTCGACAAGCCATCACAACATACCATTCACCTGTTTTAGCTAGAGCTTTCGCAGTGTATAAACCCACCCCTGAAGATGCACCTGTGATTATTACTGTTGATTTCTGATTTTGTTCCATTCCCAATGAGATTTTGTAAAATTCGATTGACTATTTCCATGATTTTACAACAGTTCTGGCCAACTAATTTCAAGAGTGATAAATATTTGTTACATAAAGTAGGGACGTTCCATGCAACCTTCCCTACAAAAAAAAGACGGAAGTCAAATTTTCTCATTGTTAGACCAAATTCAAAAAATAGAGTTACATATTAATTGGTGATTTATNCCGAAAATCCCTATTCTCTATTCCCTATCCCCCTATTTTCTGTGTCGTGAATGTAGCAATATTTTATGAAATTGGTATTCAGTAGATACCTCACTATGTAACGAAATGTTGATACAGTCTAAATCCTTGAGATTGCTATCCGTTCCGGAATGCTCCGCAAACCTTCCACAGAGTGACCGTCGCAATGACTTAGTTGTAAATTTTCACAGTTACCTACTTAAAACTTCATATTTAAATTGAACCTTATTAAGATAAAATGTGCTTGAAAATACAGAAAAATTTTTAGTAGTAATTATAGGAATTACAACACCCAATAATACAAAACTAATGAAACGAAGAAAACTCATCAACCATATTGCAGTTGGCGCAAGTGTCGCAACTTTAGCCGCTTGTACTCAAACCACCACTGAAACTACCTCTACCGATAGCTTGCCCTCTGTGAAATGGAGAATGACCACAAGTTGGCCTCGCTCCCTAGATACAATTTTTGGTGCGGCACAAACAGTATGCGATCGCGTGGCAGCCATGACTAATGGCAGATTTACTATTACTCCCTATCAAGCGGGTGAAATAGTCGGAGGTTTAGAAGTTCTAGATGCTGTCCAACAAGGCACCATACAATGTGGCCATACTGCTAGTTACTATTATGTTGGTAAAAATTCAGCCCTTGCTTTTGGTACTGCTGTCCCCTTTGGTTTAACTGCCCAACAACAGAATGCTTGGTATTATCATGGTGGGGGCTTAGAAATAATGCACAAACTTTACTCCGACTTTAATATTATTAGTTTTCCTGCTGGTAATAGTGGGACCCAGATGGGAGGCTGGTTTAAACGAGAGATTAACACAGTTAGNTATTATGTTGGTAAAAATTCAGCCCTTGCTTTTGGTACTGCTGTCCCCTTTGGTTTAACTGCCCAACAACAGAATGCTTGGTATTATCATGGTGGGGGCTTAGAAATAATGCACAAACTTTACTCCGACTTTAATATTATTAGTTTTCCTGCTGGTAATAGTGGGACCCAGATGGGAGGCTGGTTTAAACGAGAGATTAACACAGTTAGCGATCTAAATGGTTTAAGTATGCGTATCCCTGGTTTTGGTGGGGAAGTAATGAAAAAATTAGGTGTAAATGCTCAAGTGTTGCCTGGTGGTGAAATTTATCTAGCTTTGGAGCGAGGTGCTCTTGATGCTGCGGAATGGGTAGGTCCTTATGATGACCAGAAATTAGGTTTAAATAAAGCTGCAAAATATTTTTATTATCCTGGGTGGTGGGAACCCGGTCCGACTTTTGAAGTGCAAGTTAATCTGAATGAATGGAATAAGTTACCCAAAGAATATCAGGAAATTTTTAAAAGTGCTGCATATCAAGCCAATATAAGTATGCTTGCCCAATATGATGCTTTAAATGGAGCAGCATTGAGAGAATTGATAGCAAGTGGTACTGAATTACGCGCTTATAGTCAAGAAATTTTACAAGCAGCACAGAAAGCAGCTTTTGAATTTTATGAAGAGAAAGCTAGTCAGGATGCAACTTTTAAAGAAGTCTACGAACAGTGGAAAAAGTTCCGAGAAAAAATTTATAAATGGAATTCTATTAATGAATTGAGTTTTGCTCAGTTTGCCTTCAATAACTCCCTAAAGTGAAGTCAAAATTCAAAAGTCAAAATTCAAAAGTTAGATTTTACAGGCTATCAACTCAGTGAAGTCAAAATTCAAAAGTCAAAATTCACAAATCAGAATTGATAATTCGGATAACGGAAGTGTTTTTCTCCCTGTTCCCTATTCCCTACCCAAGTCCGCAGCGACTGGAACTGAGTGGAAGGAAGCAATCTCAGGGGCGTCGCGAGATTGCTACCGCTTCGTCGCGGAGGACGACTATTCAAAGTGAATTCAGAATTGAGAATTTAGCACAAAGGAAGTGTTTTTCTCTCTGTTCCCTGTTCCCTGTTCCCTATTCCCTAATAAATAATGAAACGTCGAAACCTAATTACTTACGCTACTGTTGCTGCTATAAGTGCAGTTACTTTACCTGCATTGAGTCAAACCGAACTCCCACAGATAAAATGGAGAATGACGACAAGTTGGCCGAAATCTCTTGATACTTTGTTTGGTGGAGCGCAGAGGATTTGCGATCGCGTCGCAGCTTTAACCAATGGCAGATTTACTATTACTCCCTATCAAGCTGGTGAAATAGTTGGAGGGTTGGAAGTTCTGGATGCTGTACAACAAGGTACGGTACAATGTGGTCATAATCCTAGTTATTACTATAAAGGCAAAAATCCTGCTCTAGTATTTGCTACTGCTGTTCCGTTTGGTTTTACAGCTCAACAACAGAATGCTTGGCTATATCATGGAGGGGGTTTAGAAGCTATACAAAGAGTTTATGCTGATTTTAATGTGATTAACTTTCCTGCTGGTAACACAGGTGCGCAAATGGGNTGGTGAAATAGTTGGAGGGTTGGAAGTTCTGGATGCTGTACAACAAGGTACGGTACAATGTGGTCATAATCCTAGTTATTACTATAAAGGCAAAAATCCTGCTCTAGTATTTGCTACTGCTGTTCCGTTTGGTTTTACAGCTCAACAACAGAATGCTTGGCTATATCATGGAGGGGGTTTAGAAGCTATACAAAGAGTTTATGCTGATTTTAATGTGATTAACTTTCCTGCTGGTAACACAGGTGCGCAAATGGGTGGTTGGTTTAGAGAGGAAATTAATACTTTGGCTGACCTCAATGGTTTAAAGATGCGTATTCCTGGTTTGGGAGGTGATGTGATGAGCAAATTGGGAGTAAATGTTCAGGTGTTACCTGGTGGAGAAGTTTATTTAGCTTTAGAAAGAGGTGCTATTGATGCTGCTGAATTTAGTGGGCCTTATGATGATGAAAAGTTGGGTTTATATAAGGCGGCAAAATACTATTATTATCCTGGGTGGTGGGAACCTGGTCCGACTATAGATGTATTAGTTAATTTAGATGCTTGGAATAAGTTGCCAACAGAATATCAGGAAATTTTTCAAACTGCTGCTTATGAAACTAATTTGAATATGTTGGCTCAATATGATGTTTTGAATGGTGAAGCGTTGCCAAGATTGATTGAAAAAGGTGTTCAGCTAAGACCTTTTAGTCCAGAAATTATGCAAGCTGCTCAGAAAGCTGCTTTTGAGATTTATGAGGAAAATGCTAGTAAAAATGGGAGTTTTAAGGAAGTTTATCAACAGTGGAAAAAATTTCAAGAGCAAGTTTTTAATTGGAATAAGGTTAATGAGTTGAGTTTTGCTCAGTTTTCGTTTAACAAGTAGTCATATCATGTCCGGTAGCATCGGTCTTGTATAGGGAAGTTCATTAATTGATAATTGATAATGGATAATTGATAATTACAAGAAGGTTAAAACCGCACGGGAATTGAAGATTGGGAAATATCCTAGCACTTTTTTTCCCCTATCCAAGGGGAGGCTTTAAACCACAATTATTTAATTAANAATATCCTAGCACTTTTTTTCCCCTATCCAAGGGGAGGCTTTAAACCACAATTATTTAATTAATAATTAATAATTAATTATTCGGTAAGGAAGAAGGAAGAAGGAAGAAAGAAGAAAGAAGAAAGAAGAAGGAAAAACCTTACTAATGGTAGCTCTTTCCCTAACTTTTAGACGCTCCGATACCAACGGACATGATATCAGTAGGGGCAAATGGCTATTCGCCCCTACATTATTCCCCATTCCCTGTTCCCTATTCCCTATTCCCTATCCAAGTCCGCAGCGACTTACACTCCGTGGAAGGTTTGCGGAGCATTCCGGAACGGATAGCAATCTCAGGGGTACAGTGAATTTAGAATTTAGAATTCAGAATGGCTCTGTTGCATAATTAGCGATAGAAAATCAATTCTGCAGCTATATCGCTCTCTTTGGCAATTATTGATGTTCTATTCATCTATTGTCCAATAGTTAGGGCTNCGCACGTTATTATTGTACATATGCACTTGCTTGTGCGACAGCTATATACTTTCATGCAACAAAGCCATTCAGAATTCAGAATTCGCACAATGGAAATGTTTTTCCCACTGTTCCGTGTTCCCTGTTGCCTATTTCCTATTCCCTACCCAAGTCCGTAGCGACTGGAACGGAGTGAAAGGAAGTAATCTCAGGGTGCCACGAGATTGCTTCCTCTCGTCGCTGCGGACGACTTTTCCAAGTGAATTCAGAATTGATAATTCCCATAACGGAAATGTTTTTCCCTCCATACCTATTCCCTCCATACCTATTCCCTCCATACCTATTCCCTGCTATATTGAGAATTCGGACAACGGAAATGTTTTCCCACTATTCCCTATTCCCTGTTCCCTAATAACACATAAAAAATAATGAAACGTAGAAATCTAATTACTTACACTACTGCTGCTGCCACCAGTGCAGTTGCTTTACCTGCATTAAGTCAAACCGAACCTCCACAAATAAAATGGAGAATGACGACAAGTTGGCCGAAATCTCTTGATAGTGTGTTTGGTGGAGTGCAGAGGATTTGCGATCGCGTCGCAGATATGACCGATGGCAGATTTACTATTACTCCCTATCAAGCTGGTGAAATAGTTGGAGGTTTAGAAGTTCTAGATGCTGTCCAACAAGGTACTGTAGAATGTGGTCATACTGCTAGTTCTTACTACAAAGGCAAAAATCCTACCCTTGTATTTGCAACTACTCTTCCATTTGGTTTGACTGCCCAACAACAGAATGCCTGGCTATATCATGGTGGGGGTCTAGAAGCGATGCAAAAAGTTTATGCTGATTTTAACATTATTAACTTCCCTGCGGGTAACTCAGGGGTACAAATGGGTGGTTGGTTTAAGCAGGAAATTAAGACTTTGGCTGACCTCAATGGTTTAAGGATGCGTATTCCTGGTTTAGGAGGGGATGTAATGAACAAGTTGGGAGTAAATGTGCAAGTCTTACCCGGTGGGGAAATTTATTTAGCTTTAGAAAGAGGAGCTATTGATGCTACTAAATGGACAGGGCCTTATGATGATGAGAAGTTAGGTTTTTATAGGGCTGCAAAATATTATTATTATCCTGGTTGGTGGGAACCAGGTGCGACTGTAGATGTATTGATTAATTTGGATGCTTGGAATAAGTTATCAACAGAATATCGGGAAATTTTTCAGACTGCTGCTTATGAAGCTAATTTGAATATATTAGCTCAATATGATTTTTTGAATGGTGAAGCATTGCCAAGATTGATTGAAAAAGGTGTTCAGCTAAGAGCTTTTAGTTCAGAAATTATGCAAGCTGCTCAGAAAGCTGCTCTTGAGGTTTATGAGGAAAATGCTAGTAAAGATGGTAGTTTTAAGGAGGTTTATCAACAGTGGCAAAAATTTAGAGAGCAAGTTTTTAATTGGAATAAAGTTAATGAGTTGAGTTTNTTGAATGGTGAAGCATTGCCAAGATTGATTGAAAAAGGTGTTCAGCTAAGAGCTTTTAGTTCAGAAATTATGCAAGCTGCTCAGAAAGCTGCTCTTGAGGTTTATGAGGAAAATGCTAGTAAAGATGGTAGTTTTAAGGAGGTTTATCAACAGTGGCAAAAATTTAGAGAGCAAGTTTTTAATTGGAATAAAGTTAATGAGTTGAGTTTTACTCAGTTTTCCTTCAATAACCCAAAGTAAATTGAGAATTTAGAATTCGTACAACGGAAATGTTTTTCTCACTGTTCCCTATTCCCTATTCCCTAATAACACATAAAAAAAAATGAAACGTAGAAATTTAATTACTTACACTACTGCTGCTGCCACCAGTGCAGTTGCTTTACCTGCATTGAGTCAAACTGAACCGCAACAGATAAAATGGAGAATGGCAACGAGTTGGCCGAAATCTCTCGATACTTTGTTTGGTGGAGCGCAGCGGATTTGCGATCGCGTCGCAGCTATGACCAATGGCAGATTTACTATTACTCCTTATCAAGCTGGTGAAATAGTCGGAGGGTTGGAAGTTTTAGATGCTGTACAACAAGGCACTATACAATGTGGTCATACCAGTAGTTTTTATTATAAAG
>NZ_LGSU01001442.1 GCF_002260545.1 Hydrocoleum sp. CS-953
AACTCTAAAATAAATTCTGAACCTTTACCTAAAGTTGACTCACACCAAATCTTACCACCATGATTTATTACCATAATTTTATAAGCAATAGATAATCCTAAACCTGTACCTTTACCGACAGCTTTAGTTGTGAAAAGCTTATCAAAAATTTTTGCCTTAACTTCTTCTGACATTCCCACACCGTTATCTTTAATTCTAATTATTAATCCTGTTTTTTCCTCATTTATTCCACTATAAATTATAATCTGAGGCTGGAATTTAAACATAGCACATCCTGTTTTTTTAACTAACTCATCTATAGCATCAATAGCATTAGAAATCAGATTCATAAATACCTGGGCTAATTGTCCGGGAAGACATTTAATCTCAGGCACATCTCCATATTTTTTTACTACTTCAATGGCTGAACGATAGCTGTTTGCTTTAAGACGATGATTCAGAATTAATAGTGTACTATCAATATCGTTATGAACGACAGAACTAACTTTTTGATCGTTATTTAATTCACTCCGAGAAAATGTGCGTAAAGATGTACTTAGAAATTTAATCCTTTCGGAACCTGCCTTCATTGAACTAATAAGATTCGGCAAATCTTGAATCAAAAAATCTAAATCAACATCTTCAGCATTTTCAATAATTTCTTCAGCAGGATTAGGATAATATTTTTGATAAAGAAATAGGGAATGGAGAATATCTCTAATATAGTTTTCTAGATGCTGAGAATTATTAGAAATTGCACCAATAGGATTATTTAATTCATGGGCTATTCCTGCCATTAATTCTCCCAGTGCTGACATTTTTTCTTTTTGAATCAGTTGTGCTTGAGATTCTTTTAACTCTTCTAAAGCTTGAGTAAGTTCATTAGTTTTTTTCGCTACTTCTTTTTCTAGATTCTTTCTTAACTGTTGTAAATTTATGTGAGTTTTTATTCTGGCAAGAACTTCAATTGCTTGAAATGGTTTAGTAATATAATCTACGGCTCCCAAACTAAAACCTTTAACTATACTTTCACTGTCTGAAAGAGCAGTCATAAAAATTATGGGAATATCTTTAGTTTCAGGATTTTCCTTTAACCTTTTACAAGTTTCAAACCCATCAATACCAGGCATTTGTATATCTAATAATATTAAATCTGGCAAGTCATAAGAAATTTGCTTGAGCCCTCGTTCGCCACTAATTGCTGTACTAACTTCATATCCTTCATCCGTTAAAGTTTGAACCATTAATTTCAGATTAGCTGGAGTATCATCTATCACTAAAATATATTCTGAATTGGATAAACTCGACATTAATTTACTCCTTTTTATCTAAAAAATCTATTATAAAATCTTCTATTTTATCAGCTTGAAAATCATCTGCCCACTGCAAAATTGGTTTAGTAAAAGGAATATATTTTGGTTCTAGTTGCTGAATTTTTTCGGCTGTTTCTGTCAATTTTTTCAGACTCCCCCTTCTTGCTAAGTCGAGTAAAATTTCTAACTCCTCCGGTGGCGGAAATACAATTTTAGAATTATCATTATCTGCATCTGAAACTGATGATTGGGAAATTATTTGCATATTTTCAAGATTTTCTGTTTGAAGATATTTCCATTCAATTTCTAAATGTTGTTCTATCATCTTAAACAATTGCTCTGCATTCACAGGTTTAGGTAGAAAATCATCTCCGCCAGCATCAAGACTGTATTGGCGATCTATATTCGATACAGAAGCTGAAGAGATAATCACCTTTAAATGCTTTAGTTCATCAGATTCGCGTAATTGTCTGACCATCTTAAAACCATCCATCAGTGGCATATATAAATCTGTAATAATTAAATCTGGCTGAAGTTTCCCTATTTTTGCTAATCCCTCAGCACCATTTTCTGCTTCCGCAGTAATAAAACCAATAGGTTGAAGCAAATTAATTAGTACGGAGCGATTTTCCCAGCGATCGTCAATAACCAGAATTGTTTTTTCTCCTCCTTCGTAACCAATAATTTTTTGTCCCTCTACATGAGAAACTGATTGTACCCAGTTACGACTCAGAGGAAATTTAACTGCAAAGGAAAATGTACTGCCAACATCCAACTGACTTTCTACTTTAATCTTTGAACCCATCAGTTTAACTATTTTACTACTAATAGCTAACCCTAATCCTGTTCCTTGAGATTGCTTAACTTGGTCTCCTACTTGTTCAAAGGGATTGAAGATATTATCAATCTTATTTTCTGGAATACCAACCCCCGTATCTTGAATTTGAAATTTAATTGTTGTAGATAGATGTGAGTCAGTAGTAGATATTGTCTGCTGGTTGCTATCAGATAATTTCGTACTGTGACTCGAATTATCCATATTCACTTGAAAAACAACTTTACCTGTATCTGTAAATTTGACTGCATTACCTAATAAATTAATTAAAACTTGGCGCAAGCGTTTTTCGTCTGCAATTATACCTTGGGGTAAATTGGGATCTGATTGATAAATTAACTGAATTCCTTTTTGATCTGCTTTGATCCGAATAATTTCTACAACTCCTTGCAAGAAAGAAGGAAAATGAAAATCGTATGGTTGCAGATCGAGTTTCCGAGCTTCAATTTTAGAGATATCCAGAATATCATTGATCAGAGTTAACAAGTGGTTACCACATTGATGAATAATTTCAATACCGCTACGTTCTTTTTCGCCCCAATAATGAGAACGATGCAGAATTTGAGTATAACCGAGAATGCCATTGAGAGGAGTGCGTAACTCATGACTCATATTAGCAAGGAACTCACTTTTCGCTTGGTTAGCAATTTCAGCAGCTTCTTTTGTCTTTTTGAGTTGCTTTTGCTCAAATGACTGTACCTTTAGCAAAACTATAATCATTGTCACAGTTAAACCGATGACTACCAATGCCATCAGATTTAATGCTCTTAGTTGCGATTCAATATTTGCTCTAGGAATGATTAACCCAAGAGACCAGTCTGCTTCTTTAATGGGGATATAGGCAATATAGAACTTTTGCCGATCTATTTCTACTAATTCCATTCCCCTTTCCTTGGCAACCATTTTTATGGCAATATTCTGCTGGTTAAGGTTTTCGGATGACAAAAAATTTGAAATTTGGTTTTTGGTATTGGTGCTGATATCTTGCTGAGGCGTAAATATTGTCTTTCCCTGAGAATTAAGAGCAAAAGCATAACTGTTAGGTCCATATTCCAAACCATTCACTACTTCTCTCATCCGGTCTACTGGAATAGCACCTGCCATAATTCCGATTGGATCTTTGATATTAGGAGAATCTGACCAAACAGGAGCAACAACAAAAACCATTAGGGTATTTAGGGTACGAGAATTGACCGGATCGGAAAGATTGACTTTTCCAGCTATTGCTAGTTTAATATGCTTGCGGTCTTTGATATTAGCTTTGGCTTTACCTACTTTACTGGTATAGTAGGAACCGTCAGGATTAATCATCGCAAAAAATAAAAAATCCTCAGATTCCAATTGTTTAGATTTTAAGAAAGGTTCAACTATTAACCAGTTCATAGTTCGGAAAGTTGGAGTATTAGCCGTAGTGCGTGTTTCAACTTTTCTACTAGCCAACCATTGATCGATTTCATCTACTCCTAATTGTACTTCTAACAAAGCATTTTCTTTCAAATTATCTAGAATCAAATTTCGCACAACTTTATAACTATAAAATGCAGAAACACTCACTAATAAAGTTGTACTACCGACCAATAAACGCAACATAAAGTTGCGACTTGATTTCTCATCTTTTAGGTTATTTTGCCACCAATTTTTTATCCTTTGCCAAATTTTAATTTGTGGTACTTGCTCNCTATAAAATGCAGAAACACTCACTAATAAAGTTGTACTACCGACCAATAAACGCAACATAAAGTTGCGACTTGATTTCTCATCTTTTAGGTTATTTTGCCACCAATTTTTTATCCTTTGCCAAATTTTAATTTGTGGTACTTGCTCAATTCTATTCATAGCTGTTTCATTCTTTTTTATTAAAACAAATTATTTCATCATTTTTTTTAAGTATTTCTTGCCAAGTAAAATCAGTATTTATGATGATTAATGATATTAAATTAGTGAGCGTTGTAGTGATATAACTTATAGCATAAACTTGTTAACTAGCTATTAGGTTTGAGCAGTCGGCTAACCTCTTGCATAGGAACTTCCTTAACAGCTTTTAGCAGCTCTGGGTTGAAATCCCCTTTCCATTCCGGAATGCTCCGCCAACGCGCACGTTTTGCTGACTGCTGATTGCTGACCGCTGACCGCTTTTTAATAAATTGATAATTGCTATAAGTGGATATATAAAATAAAAAACAAAACACATCAGAGAAGGAACGGCTAATTTGGGAATATGCAATAGACAATTATTACCGAAAAATAAAGGTTTAAAGCCTCTCCTTGAAAGGAGAAACAAGAAAAAATTTTCCTTTTATTCAATCCTCTTCCTTTTAGGGGGAGGTAATTATCAATTATCCATTATCAATTATCCATTATTGAACATAGGAAACCTGTTTCTTAGTTTTATATTTATCTATGCTGACTTACTTAACACCCCAAAATACATATTATCATAGACAAAATAAATTGCTTTCAAACTCTGAAAAGAGTAGTATAAATATTAACACCTAAAGAAAATATAAACACACAATGATGAACAGCTCATTTTTAAATCGTCTCCATAGTCCAGAACGACCAGTCATAGTCTTTGATGGGGCAATGGGTACTAACCTACAAGTCCAAGAATTAACGGCTGAAGATTTCGGCGGTGCAGAATATGAAGGTTGTAATGAATACTTGGTCCACACTAAACCAGAAGCAGTAGCCAAGGTCCACCGAGACTTCCTTGCAGCAGGTGCAGATGTGATAGAAACTGATACATTTGGTGGGACAAAAATTGTCTTAGCAGAATACGATTTATCAGACAAAGCTTATTATCTAAATAAAACAGCAGCCGAATTAGCAAAGTCTGTCACTGCTGAATTTTCTACCCCCGAAAAGCCTCGATTTGTTGCCGGGTCAATGGGGCCAGGAACTAAATTGCCTACCCTCGGACATATTGATTTTGACACCTTAAAAGATGGTTTTACGGAACAAGCAGAAGGTCTTTGGGATGGGGGAGTAGATTTATTTATTGTAGAAACTTGTCAGGATGTTTTGCAAATAAAAGCTGCTTTAAATGGCATAGAAGAAATATTTGCTAAAAAAGGTGAACGTCGCCCGATCATGGTGTCAGTAACTATGGAATCTTTTGGCACTATGTTAGTAGGTTCAGAAATTAATGCTGCTGTGGCAATTTTAGAGCCTTATTCTATTGATATTTTAGGATTAAATTGTGCTACAGGTCCTGATTTAATGAAGGAACATATTCGTTATTTGTCAGAAAATTCTCCTTTTGTTATTTCTTGCATTCCTAATGCTGGTTTGCCAGAAAATATCGGCGGACAAGCTCACTACAAATTAACTCCAATAGAGTTAAAAATGGCATTAATGCACTTCGTTGAAGACCTGGGAGTACAGGTTATCGGCGGTTGTTGCGGTACTCGTCCAGACCATATTAAAGCATTATCTGAAATTACTGAAACTCTCCAACCAAAAGAACGAGAATATAACTATATTCCATCAGCAGCTTCCATCTATTCTTCCGAAACTTACGAACAAGATAACTCATTCTTAATTGTTGGGGAAAGATTGAATGCTAGTGGTTCTAAAAAATGTCGAACTTTACTCAATAATGAAGACTGGGATGGCTTAGTTGCCTTAGCAAAATCTCAGGTAAAAGAAGGGGCACATATTCTTGATGTTAACGTTGATTATGTGGGGCGCGATGGGGTTAAAGATATGCACGAATTAGCATCTCGTTTAGTCACAAATGTTAATTTGCCTCTGATGTTAGACTCCACTGAATGGGAAAAAATGGAGGCTGGTTTAAAAGTTGCTGGCGGTAAATGTTTGCTCAATTCTACTAACTATGAAGATGGAGAACCTCGTTTTTTAAAAGTATTAGAATTGGCGAAAAAATATGGTGCTGGTGTGGTAGTTGGAACGATTGATGAAGATGGAATGGCTCGAACGGCGGATAAGAAATTTGAAATAGCAAAACGAGCTTATGATGCAGCAGTAGAATATGGGATTCCTGCCCGTGAATTGTTCTTTGATACTTTAGCTTTGCCAGTTTCTACAGGGATTGAAGAGGATAGGGAAAATGGAAAAGCCACAATTGAATCTATTAAAAGGATTCGGGAAGAGTTACCAGAATGTCATATAATGCTTGGGGTTTCTAATATTTCATTCGGTTTAAATCCCGCAGCAAGACAAGTGTTGAACTCGGTATTTTTGCATGAAGCAATGGCAGTAGGTTTGGATGGTTCTATTGTTAGTGCTAGTAAGATTTTACCCATGTCAAAAATTGAACCAGAACATCAAGAAGTTTGTCGGAAACTAATATATGACCAACGTGAATTTGATGGGGATATTTGTACTTACGATCCTCTGGCTGAGTTAACAACAATCTTCCAGGGTAAAACAACTAAAAAAGACCGTTCTGCTACACAAAATTTACCAATTGAAGAACGTTTAAAACAACATATTATTGATGGGGAACGTATCGGTTTAGAAGACGCTTTGGCAATAGCTTTAGAAAAATATCCGCCATTAGATGTTATCAACGTCTATTTATTAGATGGCATGAAAGTAGTGGGAGAATTATTCGGTTCCGGACAAATGCAATTACCATTTGTATTGCAGTCTGCTCAAACTATGAAAGCAGCAGTTGCTTATCTACAACCTTTCATGGAAGCAGATGAGGCTGGTGAGGATAATTCTAAGGGAGTTTTCCTCATTGCGACTGTGAAAGGAGACGTTCACGATATTGGTAAAAATCTCGTGGATATCATTCTTTCCAACAACGGTTATCGGGTAGTTAACTTAGGAATTAAACAACCAGTCGATAATATTATTGCTGCCTACCGAGAACATAATGCTGACTGTATCGCTATGAGTGGTTTATTGGNTCACGATATTGGTAAAAATCTCGTGGATATCATTCTTTCCAACAACGGTTATCGGGTAGTTAACTTAGGAATTAAACAACCAGTCGATAATATTATTGCTGCCTACCGAGAACATAATGCTGACTGTATCGCTATGAGTGGTTTATTGGTGAAGTCAACCGCATTTATGAAAGATAACTTGGAAACATTTAACGCAGAAGGTATTACAGTTCCCGTGATTTTAGGTGGTGCCGCTCTAACTCCGAAATTCGTCCATGGAGATTGCCAAAACACCTACAAAGGTAAAGTCGTTTATGGTAAAGATGCTTTTTCCGACTTGAATTTCATGGATAAGTTGATGCCAGCAAAATCAGAAAATCAGTGGGATGACATTAAAGGTTTCTTGGGTGAGTTTGCTGAAGAAAACGGTAACGGTAATGGCAATGGTAATGGTAAAGATCCTAGCGAAGTTAAGTCTGAAGAAAAAGAGGAAACTAAACCTGATGTTCCAGTGGTAGTAGATACTCGACGTTCCGATGATGTAGCAGTAGATATCCCTCGCCCGACTCCTCCATTCTGGGGAACCAAGTTATTACAACCAGAAGATATGCCATTTGAGGACTTATTCTGGTATTTAGATTTGCAAGCGTTGATGGCAGGGCAATGGCAATTCCGCAAACCCCAAGGACAACCACGGGAAGAGTATGATGCCTTTTTAGCAGAGAAAGTTTATCCGATTCTGGAAAATTGGAAATCACGGGTAATTAATGAGAAGTTGCTGTATCCCCAAGCAATCTATGGTTATTTCCCTTGTCAATCAGAAGGAAATACACTTTTCATTTACGACTCCGACGAAATGAATAAAACTGGTAAAGCAACAACAGTTGTCACCAGTTTTGAATTTCCACGGCAAAAGTCAGGACGACGGTTGTGTATTGCAGACTTCTTTGCTCCCAAGGATTCGGGAATTATTGATGTGTTCCCGATGCACGCTGTAACAGTAGGAGAAATAGCGACTGAGTTTGCTCAGAAGTTGTTTGCTGCTGATGAGTATACAGAGTATTTGTATTTCCACGGTATGGCGGTACAAACTGCGGAAGCAATGGCAGAATGGTTACACACTCGGATTCGTCGGGAGTTAGGTTTCGGTGCAGAGGATGCGGATAATATCAGGGATATTCTGAAACAGCGTTATCAAGGTTCCCGTTATAGTTTCGGTTATCCTGCTTGTCCGAATATGCAGGATCAGTATAAGCAGTTAGATTTGTTGGATGTGAAAAGGATTGATATGTATATGGATGAGAGCGAGCAGTTGTATCCTGAACAGTCTACGACGGCGATTATTACTTATCATCCTGTGGCGAAGTATTTTAGTGCTTAGATGTAGGTTGGGTTGAGAAACGAAACCCAACAATAGTAAGCTGTTTATCCCCCCTAACCCCAAAGAGGGGAATAAGAAAGGGGGAAAATCTCCGACTTATACAAAGAAACCCGGTTTCTTCAAGAAACCGGGTTTCTGTATNGAACAGTCTACGACGGCGATTATTACTTATCATCCTGTGGCGAAGTATTTTAGTGCTTAGATGTAGGTTGGGTTGAGAAACGAAACCCAACAATAGTAAGCTGTTTATCCCCCCTAACCCCAAAGAGGGGAATAAGAAAGGGGGAAAATCTCCGACTTATACAAAGAAACCCGGTTTCTTCAAGAAACCGGGTTTCTGTATTGTAGCGATCGCTCTACACCTATTTAACAAATTCATTAAGTTCTTTAACTAATAAATGTACCGTTGTGGAAGGATTATCATGAGTAGGATTAGGTGGATTATATTGTTCTAATAATCTCTCTGCATTCTTAATTGCTTGAGGTTGTCTATCAGCCAATATTTCGTACATTTCATCGCTATTTTTCTCATACTTTTTCTTCTTATTTTTAGTTAAATTCTTCATCTTTTCAGTTAAAGCATCTTTATATTCTGTGCGAGACATTGCAGTATCACGATAACCAAAATGTAACAAATACCAAATTTCAAAAGCTTCATTGGAATATGCGACTTTAATTTCCTTATTGTTACTATCTTTAGCATTCTTAGCATCTTCTATTGCTTGATTAAAATTTTATTTTGTCCATTCATCACGGTCAAATACACACCAAACATGGTCGTAATCACCTTCATTATCCCTAATTTCTATTGCTGTTTGTACAATTTGATAGGGGTCTTTGCCTAACCTTTCGATATTTATTACTTTTCCACCAGGTGGCCGGAAACTACGAAAATAATTAGGTTCTGTTTCTGTTCCCTCACAAACTATTAAGAAACGCTGTTTCATTTCTCGTGTTGCTACTTTTTCATTTCTTGATTGACTGTATTGACTTTTCCCATTCCTGGAATTTTGAGAATTTTTCTTAGATGCTTTTTTTCTAGCCATTTTTTTCAAATAATTCAGTTAAATCTCCAAGAAAAGGTATGGCTCCATATCTACCTTTAATATAATCACTTTCAAAACTTGCATCATTTCTAACTTTGTATTCAACTAAAGAATATAAATCAGTTGCCCCTTGCCGATTTTTTTCTGTAAACCATATTTGGTCTCGTCTGAAAATCTTATTACTAAGTAAGTTAGTATCGTGAGTTGTAAAAATTAGTTGAGCGTTTTCAGGATTCGTTTGATTAGAGTTAAATAGCTCGATAATTGCACGAGTAATTATGGGATGTAATCTAGCATCAAGTTCATCTATTATTAAAATATCTCCGTATCTTAAACTATCCAAAATTGGTACTGCAAAAGCAAATAACTTTTTAGTTCCCTCTGACTCATTTTCTTGAAAATCAAATACTACTTGAGATACCATTTCACCTTCATAGTCATACTTTTTATGAAGTGTTTTAATTTGAATTTGGTTAATTTGTACTCCTGCTTCGAGCATACGTTTTCTAAATTCCTCTGTAAAACCAGGCAATTCTTGTAATTCTTCTAGTAAAACATTTTTTGGAACAATTTTAATATTATCAATACCTAAATCCCATTTTCTAATTAATTGAATAATCTCATTTTCATATTCACTATCTTGGAGATACTCAACTGTGACTTGTTGATAAAAATCGCTATGTAGTCCTGAAATTATATTCAAATCCATAAACCACCGGAAAATATTTGTAGAAATTTTGCCGTTAAATTGAGCATTTACAGAAAGAAAAAGTGCATTGTTTCTCGTTTTATCACTGATTAATTCTCCTTCTTTAAAAACCTTAGTCATTTTAATACCATTTTCATCCCGTTCAAATAGCTTACTTTCCCTCACTTTTGGCACATAAAATAACCATTCAGAAACAACTTTTTTTTCATCTACTTCAAAACCATATCTATATAATTTTTCTTCTAAAATAAAGACTATTTCAAAAAAAGAAGGTTCTCTTTCTGTTTCCGTACTTAACTTAAATTCTTCCACATTAATCGCATCCCCTAGCTGAGTTTCTTTTGATGAATTAAGCACAAACCAACGCATAAAATTCATTGCTTGAATCAAATTACTTTTACCACTAGCATTGGCACCATAAACAGCAACACTTTTGAGCAAACTTAACTCTTCATCAACATCAAAAACATTATTTTCATCAACACTTTTATTCTTGGCAATAACGTTTGTCGCCACCATACTCAAAGTTACAGTTTCTTTAAAAGATAAATAGTTACCAACACTGAATTCAATCAGCATAAACTTTTCAATAATAGCTAAACTGGTATATCTGTGATTTTTTCACAAATTTACCATGATTTTACTCCTAAATAGCAAGTTTAACAAATTTTCTATAAGTAGGGGATTTTACAGCCATTTTCACATTGATGACCTCACCTCACAACCAAAAACCAGTAGAGACGTTCCATGGAAAGTCCCTACTATGGTCTACCAAAATCAAAAGCACTGTAATATTATTTGAATCAGGACTTACGCAAAGCATCTATAAATTCCGTTTTTTGTAGGGGTAATTTCCTCCGGAATGCTGCGAAACATAATTGCCCCTACAGGTAGCGTCTGTCTGTAAGTCCTGTTAATTTGAGATTTTATCCTCTCAGGAAGAAATCACCCTCACTAATAGATGCAATATTACTCAGATTAGCAAATTCACCACCACTGCCAAATTCGACTTCTGTACCATTAGCATTGTAGAATAATCTGCCATTGTTGCTGTTGTAAACAATAACTGCTGGAGAGATTTCTGCATCAGCATCACTGGTAACTATGGCAAATTCAACATCTACACTAAAACCTGTTCCTGATTCACTGGTAATCGCTGTAAATGTACTTTTGTCCAGCAGAATTATATCTTGTCCTGGCACAAAGTCGGTAATTGTATCTACTCCCACATCTTCAGGAGTAAATTCTTGATTGGTATTGAAAATAAAACGGTCAATACTTGCTCCTCCAATCAGGGTGTCGTTACCTCTACCACCGTTGAAGCGATCGCGACCTTGACCACCAAGGAGAGAGTCGTCACCATTACCACCAAAGAGGCGATCGTTACCAATACGACCTTGGAGGGTATCGTTTCCTTCTTTTCCATACAGGAAGTCGCTACCTCGACTACCAATAATTTGGTCATCACCACCACGACCATTTATAGTGTCATTACCTGCAAAACCTACAATAGTGTCATTACCACCCGATCCATTAAGGAGTTCACTTTCAGTAGTACCATTAATTTGTGAAGTTTGTACTTCCACTGCACCAATATCAACTGCCCTACCTACAAATCTTAGGTCGCCTCGTTGTTCTGTATCAAAGTTGTTAGGGTTACTACCTGCATCAATGGCGAGACTATTGGGGAGAGGTAAATGAGTGAAAGTAGGGCCACCATTATCAGCTAGGTCTCCAAGTAGAGGATCGGTAACATCTATTTGGTTGTTGTCATCATCGAAGACATCAGTAGCGTTACCTGTGCCAATCAAATTATTGCCACCACTCTCAAAGAAATTGTTATCACTGTCTACCGAGTCAACATCAGTATTGACATTACCCGATACGATACTAGACGTAATAGTAGTAGAGGCATTAAAATTGTAGGAATTACCATTATTATTAATAATTGTAGATGCTTTGTGAAGAATGCCACTTCCTTGACTTGAAGCAGCTTCATTACGAGTAATGGTACTATTGCTAATGGTTGCCGTACCTAGGTTGTAAACACCACCACCGCTATTTGCTGAGTTGCCACTAATAGTGCTGTTGTTAATATTAGCATTACTGTAAAAATTGTTTAAGATACCACCACCGCTAGTTGCAGAATTTCCGCTAATAGTGCTGTTGTTAATATTAGCATTACTGTAGGAGTTGAACACCCCACCACCGCTAGTTGCAGAATTACCACTAATAGTGCTATTGCTAATACTTGCTGTGCTAAGGTAGTTGTCAATACCACCACCGCTAGTTGCAGAATTACCGCTAATGTTGCTGTTGCTAATACTGATATTACCATAGAAGCTTGAGATACCACCACCATTAGTTGCAGAATTACCACTAATAGTGCTATTGCTAATACTTGCTGTACCGGATATATTGACGATACCTCCACCATCAGAATTTGTTTGATTGCCACTAATAATACTATTGCTGATACTAAGTGTACCTTCGTTGCAGATACCACCACCAGGAGCATTGATAACCCCACCTGTAATTTGTAGATTTTCTAAGTTTAGGGAACCCCCCAGAACATGAAACACCCGGTCATTAATTCCTGTTTCTCCTCCAGCATCAATAACAGCTTTTTCCTCTCCCTCAGAAATAATCGTTATTTCTCCACCACCAGCAACAATATCTAAATCTCCGGTGGCAGCAACATTTTCGTCACTTCCTGCAATAGTCAAATCATAAGTTGCTCCTGCTGTGAGTTGAATAGTATCATCTTCCGGGGTACTGTTAGCTTGAATTATCGCTTCCCGCAGAGAAGTTACACCATCACTATCATCTACTACATCATTAGTTGTATCCACTACAATATTTGCCAACATCCCTGCATAACTTGCCCTAACTCCTGGTGTCAATGCTAACGCTGACTTAATTTGACCGAATATTACTTCTAAATTCCAGTTACCACCTCTGTTAACATTTCCAGTCAGTGTTTCCGAGGCAGCAATATTAGCTCCTGTTAGTTGATGCAGTTGTCGGACAAATTCTCTACCTTCTTTACCACTTGCTACCTGACAACCATAAATTAATATTTCTCCCTTAGCAGATAAATATTTACCCCACTTTTGAATATTCTCAGCATATAGATGAATATTGTCATTTTTCAGGATACTATTTCCCAAATACAAAGTACCTTTTGCACCATGAGAAATAATAGAGTTGTTGGGAAATAACTTAGATTACAAAAAAAATAAAATGAAAACAGATATATTTAGTTAGTGATTTTATTATTTATGCTGCCATCAAGTATAAGTTCCATAATCCAGTTGCTGTTAACATTA
>NZ_LGSU01001443.1 GCF_002260545.1 Hydrocoleum sp. CS-953
TCACAATTTCCCACGCTGGAGGCCCACCACCTGGTACAAAGCCTCCTGCTACTAATCAGCAAGAGGATACTTCTGAGCCATCTGGTAATAGAGGAAAACCTGTAGAGGTCGACCTGAGAACACCGAACCGACTCGCCGTCAGCCTCCGACTCAGCAGCCAGAAACTACTCAGCCCCCACCCCAATTTCCAGAGCCTGCTGGTAGGGTTACCCCTGTTGAAGGTATCATCACTCTAAGATTGATTAATCAAACTGGTGCTGTAATTGGATATCAGGTAATAGGTGGCCGACATCGGATTCTAGGTGAAAGTTCAGTGGTAGAATTATCTGAACTGCCAATTCCACTAACCTTAACCTACCAACGTCCTGATGGTGGTTTACTTTTGGTACGTCCTCAGAGGATTTCTTCTAGAGTATTAGAAGTTATATTTAATCCCACAGAAGATTTTGATTTAGATACAAAGTCACTGAATATTACTGGTAAAGGTGGGGTATTTTTGAACTAGGTCATTTCAGTTATCAGTTATCAGTTATCAGTTATCAGTTATCAGTTATCAGTTATCAGTTATCAGTTATCAGTTATCAGTTATCAGTAGTTACCGAAAAATTAAGGTATAAAGCCTCTCCATTCATGGAGAAAAAAGAAAAAAATTCCTTTTAGTCAATCCTCTTCTTTATAAGAAGAGGTAATTATTAATTATTGAATGAGGTACAGTTGTTTTTCTTCTTTTCTACTCCCTACTCCCTAAAACAATAGAATCTTAACTATTCTGGTTCTTTTGGAACTTTGAGAAACTGATTTATACCTGTACTAACTTGCTCAATATCATCATTCAAATAGATGGCTTTAATATCTTCTGGCAAATTAGTATCTAGATTATGATATCCCTGTTGCAATAAAGATTTTACTTCCTGATGTGAAATTGTTTCTCCCTCAGCTTGGAGATAAGCTGCTATTCTTGTTTCACTCCAGTGAAAAGTCTGAAACATTAACAAAATCAAGCGTAGTAAAGGCTCTAACTGATCTAATACTTGCCTGAAATAGCACCATAAAGGTGGTGGGGCCATTTCTAAAGAATAACGAATTGACTCGACAGGGGGCATTTCTTCTTGGTTAATACTAATGGCTGTAATATTAATTAACCAATTCTGAAGAGTAGTATTTCCAGTCTCTGGATCTGCTCCCTCTCGCAAATCTAAGCCACGCAATTCGTAAAATATATGNCTCTAACTGATCTAATACTTGCCTGAAATAGCACCATAAAGGTGGTGGGGCCATTTCTAAAGAATAACGAATTGACTCGACAGGGGGCATTTCTTCTTGGTTAATACTAATGGCTGTAATATTAATTAACCAATTCTGAAGAGTAGTATTTCCAGTCTCTGGATCTGCTCCCTCTCGCAAATCTAAGCCACGCAATTCGTAAAATATATGTTGCCAGGTTTGAGCAAATAGATAGTCTGCTTGAACAGGCGATCGCACAGAATGTTGAATTAAAGTTTGGACTATCATACCATAACGACAGAAAATAGTGACAAAGTATTTTCCTTGGTCTGGATAGTTTTGAAATAGGGTCAACAGTTCTTGGTCACTGTGATGAAATAGTGATTTAACTATGGGGTGATTAGATTCGGGAAATTTGTAAGTAGGCTCTGTTTTTAGCATATACTTGGAAAAATTAGATTAATGAATCATAAAATTTAAGAAGCACTATTAATTCTAAAATATAAATTCCTTTAGCTAAATCAAAATATAGTCGTTTGAAATAAAAATTAGACGGCTAAATTCCTGATTTAAAAGGATTATATCAAGGTTAAGTATCTCAATCCTTTTCTGGAATGACTATAGCAGTCGCCATTACTAAGGCAGACATTCTCGCACTTCTCAAATTTAGTCCGTTCTGCAAATTCAACTTCTGACTTCTGACTTCTGACTTCTGACTTCAGCTAATTCTATCCATAGCTCTTTTTCCGCCCCACTGCCCAACAATTTTATCATCATATTCATCAGAAATTTTTAAAACTGCTTTAACAGATGCTTCTAACTCTGGTTTATCACAAGTCGAACCAACTATTGTATGTTCAAATATAATATTATTATTGTCATCTATACCAAAAGCACCAAAGCGCATTTTACTATTTTCTCGTAATAAAAATTTTAGTAAATCAGATGTTAAATTAACATCTGTTACAACAGAAGAGCGAGTATTAATAATTACCTCATCATCTCCCCAAGGAAAAACAAATACTTCAACTAACGCAGAACCCATAAACAAATTAATACCAGGTAAATCTTGTTTAGCATAGGGAAATTTATCAAATAATTCTCTCATCCATAAACAAATTTTGTTGTAGCAATCTTCTTGTATATTCGTCTCAAATTTCATAATTTTTCTCCTTCTATACCAGTTGAATTAAGATGAAATGGTATTAATAATTGCCTCATAATTTCCTCAAAGAAAGACAAATATTTCAACCAAGGCAGAACCCATAAACAAATTAATATCAGGTAAATTTTGTCTAGCAGAGGTCAGTTTATCAAATAATTCTCTCTATTTTGGTCTAATACCAATTACCATGCATTAATGCTATACTTCAGCTTGATTTCAGAAGTTAAATAGTTAGCAAGATTCAAAGTCTTTTTTTGACAATTATTAGTCGGTTAGTATAGGTTTTTCCTACTTTTAACGACTCCCCCAGCCTCCCACACTTCCCACACTTCCCCACCCAATCATATATAGCATTCATGCATGAGAAATGGTCTAACGGGATAATTGCTCGAACCTTGTAAAAAGAATCCGTCTTTTAAAGTTACATTATGGAAAAAAAAATCTGATTCATACCAAATCCGGGTATAAAAGCAGGCTTGTCCCATCACCCAATTCCTTATTTAGCAAAGGCTTTAACTTTAAAAAGTACCCTCTCACTAAGGTGGATTTCGTATCACCACTGCATCTTAATAGCCACATCATTGAGCATTTTAAGATAGCCTTGGCCAAATATTTCCTGACAATGAGTTCTTTAATCTTCGATCGCCATTCAGGAAATGGTCAAATCTGAAAAAAACTTTTTACTGTCCATTGAACTACTGAATAGGGTAAATTTAAGATAGTATAGGAAATAAGTTTGTTTTTTATCAAAATAATTGGGTATTAAAATAGCAGTCAGCGGTCAGCATATTGCTATCGCCAGACTATCGCCAACAGCTCCCAAGGCGTATAATGGGGGATTCAAATCCCCCATTATACGCACACCACTAATTTTTCAAACTATTGTGGGGGACTTAAATCCGCCGATTTTAGCTAATAGCTGAATGCTGATACCTGATAGCTTGTTAAACCACGCCTTTTAAGGCGAAATGTTTTTGGAGGATTACTCAAAATCCCCATTACAAAAACAACTTCTCAGTTCTAACTTCATTAAAGGTATTATAATTATGAGTGAAATATTAACACCTAATTTAGTAGCCCAAGTTCTTACTACATTGGGTTCTGTAGGTTTTTTCTTACTGGCAATCCAAGCATTAAGAATATTAAAGCAATAGTCACAGCAAAAATGTAGGGCGTTTTCCTGAGTTATGACGCAAACATATTGCCGAGCAAAATGGCTATTCGCCCTTACTGACTGCTGACCAAAAAATAAGGTTTCATACTTCTAAACCGGATTTATTATCAAGTCTACCCTTGGATAGAGGATGAAAAGGATACGTTTAGTATTTCAAAACTCTAGGTTTACCCAGAAGCACTGATAACTGTTTAGCGTTCCGCACAACTTTCCTATCGGAATGCTACGCAAACGTTAACGCGGAGCGACATGGNTTAGCGTTCCGCACAACTTTCCTATCGGAATGCTACGCAAACGTTAACGCGGAGCGACATGGAAAGCGGAGCATTCCCTATACGAAAAAACGCAGTTCCTCTGCAAGAGGCTAACTGTTAACGTAGTTACGACCATAGGAGGCTAACTGATAACCGAAATAACCGCTTCATTAACTTTCTAATTTTAAAAAGTGTACTCTTCCAGAAGCTTCACCAACAATAATTTGTACTCCATCTGCTGCCACAGCGCAACATTCCAAGGAACTCTCCCCAGTAAAATCGGCAATTATCTGTCGCGTTTCTAAATCCCAAACCTTGAGAGTATTATCATCAGATGCAGAAATCACCAAACTGCCATCTGGTGTAACTGCAATGGAACTTACCCAGTCAGTATGACCACTTAAAGTGAATAGTTCTTGTTCTCTTTCCAAACACCAAACTTTAATTGTTTTGTCAAAAGAACCCGAAATCACTCGCTTGCCATCTTGTGTTACTACTAACGCCTTTACCCACCCAGTATGACCAACTAATGTTGTCACTTCCTCTCCAGTTTCTAAAGACCAAACTTTAATAGTTTTATCAAAAGAACCCGAAATTACTCGCGCTCCATCTGGTGTAACTGTAACTGCACTTACCCAGTCAGTATGACCTCTAAGCGTACAAACTACCTGTAATGTTTCTAAATTCCAGACTTTGAGAGTTTGGTCAGATAAGCAAGCGATCGCTTGTTGTCCATCTGGTGTAACTGCTACAGCAAAAATACATCTATTGTCACCTTCTATAGTCAATAATTCCTTTGCTGTTTCCAGACTCCAAATTTTGAGAGTATTATCATCTGAAGCTGAAATAATCCGTTTATTTGGTAATGCAGCGATAGAATTCACCCGATCAGTGTGACCTTTAAGAGTATAAATAGGTTTTGTTGTGTTCAAATTCCAAACTTTGATCGTATGATCCCAAGCAGCAGAAACTACTTGTTGCTCTGGCAAAACTACTGCTGCATTCACTCTATTAGTATGTCCAATTAGGGGAGAAAGTTCTTCGGAGGTATCAAGACTCCAAACTTTAAGGGTGAAATCATCGGAACCAGAGATTAAGCGTCCATCTGGCAAAACTGCAACTGCATATACTGAGTCAGTATGACCTTTAAGGGGAAATAACTCTTCTCCAGACAGGAGATTCCATACTTTGAGAGTATTATCGGAAGCTGCGGAAATCATGCGTTTATTATCTGGAGTTACTGCTACTGCATTTATTCCTTTGGTATGACCTTTGAATGTAAAAATTGCTTTTTTGCTATCAAGATTCCAGACTTTAACTGTGTTATCGGAAGAACCTGAAATAATTTGTCTGTCAGGAAGTGTAGTTATAGTTCTCACTCCACCTGTATGACCTGTAAGTGTAAATAGTTCTTCTGCTGTTTCCAGATTCCAAATTTTGATAGTGTTATCAGATGAACCTGAAATAATTTCTGTCTCAGAAAAGACTGACACTGCATTTACCCAACCTTGATGACCTGTGAGAGTAATTTCTGCTTTTTGTGTTTCAAGATTCCAGACTTTAATAGTATTGTCTGAGGAACCCGAAATTACTCTCCCATCTGGTAAGGCTGCCACTGCTCTTACTGCTCTTGTATGACCTGTGAGGGTAACTAATTCTTCTGTTGTTTCAAGGTTCCAGACTTTGAGAGTGAAGTCATCAGAACCAGAAATCACCCATTTATCACCTAGTAAGGCGATCGCTCTAATTCGCGCCGTATGACCAGTAATGGTACTAATTTCCTTACCTGTTTCCGGGTTCCAAACTTTGAGAGTATTGTCTGAAGAACCAGAAATTACCATTCCTCCACGAGTAACAACTACTGCATTTACCCAACCATTATGACCGATAAAAGTTCGTAACAGTCTGCCTCCAGGTGGTGTGAGACTAGGTGCAGTTGGTCTTAACCAGGGGGTCAGTTTCCAGGATTTTGCCTGTTCTAGCATTTTCTGAATTTCTGGGATTTCAAAAGATAGCAGTCGCCCCCACAGTTGTCCTGCTAGTTGGGTTTTATCTTCAACTAAGATATGAGATGATAGTTCAATTGCTCCTTGAATTAATTTTAGGGTTTTTAGTTTTTCACTTGATATCCAGACATCAGAGTGCATAACTTCCTCATAATCATTTAGTAGATATTCTACTCCGAATAAATATAGTCTTGATTCAAGAAAATCAAAATCTGTGAGTAAGCGATGTAGTTGTTCTGTATCGGATTCACTGACTAGAAAACCCGGTAAAGTTTCTAAAAGATAACGTTGATCTTCTAGGGGTAGTTGAGCTAAATTTTCTCTAAATTCACCCATTTTAATTTCCTTTTCAATAATTGATATCGAATCTGCTTGCGCGTCGAGTGATATCAGAAACCGGGTTTGTGGGAGGCATATATTAGTATGGTAGAGCATTTAATACAAACCCGGTTTCTATGCTTTTTTATGCCGATACTACCGAATTTGAGATCGAATCCCTTCTTTCTTCTAACTCCTGACTCCTGTACAGGCGTTTCGGCTGTCGCCGACATTAAAAGGCGAAGCCCATGCCGTAAGGCTATATGGCCATTAGCTACGCACAACTTTCCTAGGTCATGCTCCGCATTCATGTCGGCTCTTAGCCGAAACGTTTTATATGTCGCGTAGCGAAACGCCCCTACGACTCCTGAATCCTCAATTCTAAGCATTTTTATAAACCATTCCTAATAAATTGTTTTTAATTTGTTTTTCCATACTTTCAATTTCAATTAATGATTCTACTTCCTGAACAATATCTTTACGGTAGAGAAAATCTTGAAAAGCAGCATGATATATACTATATACTGGCTTACCTTCTGTTTGATAAATCCGCAAAAATTGTGCCCATTCATCCAATATTTCTTGAACTGTCAAGGATATTTCTCCACTAAATTTAGCTAACATTCCACAGGATACAGGTTTACGAGTTTTTGTTAAGAAATATATGATTTTTAGTTTAGTAACTGGCAATGGTTTAACATTCATTCTCATTCTATGCCAATGTTGATCGTAATATTTCTCTAAACCTTGGGGTAAACTTTCTAAGCTGATATCTCCATAGTTACCTTGCTCAATATCATCAAGTACATATTTTAAATACATGAAGTTATTTTCGCTTTTGCTAGCTATAGATTCGACAAATTTTTCTAATGTTAATCCCCTAGCTTCAATCCATGCTTGAACTGCCGATCGCTTTGTTCTTAGGCGAATAAATAGTTTAACATCTTCCAAACTTTCATTCGGATAGATCATTAAATCAAAAATTTTCTGTGGTGCCGACACTACTAATGGTAGTGGATCGGATCTCTTTGTCACCATAAAATAGACTCTATTGGGTAAATTTGATGGTAAATATAGGACATTAGCTGCTCCACTCTGACTACTTAAATCCACTTCATCCAAAGCATCTACTGCTATTATTAGTTTTTCTCCAGGGGGTAATTGGGCACTAATTTCGTTCAGTAGTTTTGACAGAAAGTTACCATTGCTGGTATTATCTGGATGTAATGGTAATTCATAAGGCAAATTATAACGTTCAATTAATTGGGTACAAACACTCTTAAGAAAATCTTCAGCCCTAGTTCTACCTTCTGATAATAGATTGAAATAGGCAATAGAACCTGTGCGACGTACATATTCGGCAATAATTGTACTTTTGCCTACTCCTGGATCTGCTTCGATGATAAAATATCCTTTAGATTGATTTTGAATAAAATCTTCAATAGCGTCAAAGACAAAACCTCGTCCCAGAAATCCTTCTGTTTTATCCGCTATGAGGGCGGCAAAGTCAGCAGGTATCGCTTGACATTGCTTCATCTGTTTGCTTAACAGTGATATTAACTGTTCTAAGTGGGAGTTAGCTCCTCCAATACCTACAATAATTTTATCAATATCTTGACGGTAGTCTCCTACAAATTGATCTACTCTTTTCTCTATGCTATTGGTAACATCAACCAAACGACTGACGTCTTCTCCTGCTGTGGCTAACATATCGTGGACTAAGGCTTGAAATACTGTGCTTTCTGTTCTCAATTCGTGGCGAAATTGATGCACTGTAATTGATACTAATCTAGTTTCAACTAAATAAGATAATTCTTTGGGAGCGTGTTTCAGCCATTTATCTTTGCTTTGCAGTCTAGACATTACTGTTTTTGTAATCGCTTGTTCTTCTCCACCTTGAGGTATATGAGTCATTCTATGCTTTTGTGTCTGTACTAAATCTAATATCATTAGTGCATCTTTCTCCATTTCTGTTAATCTAGTTTCAATTGCAGCTTTCTCTTGTTTCCACTGGGGTAGTTGTTGAGACTCTTTACGAATTACTTGCAAAGCTTTACAGTATGAAGTTACTAATGCTTTCTGTATTACCTGATTCTTTTCATCAGCCTTTTTTGCTGCCCATTTATTTACCGAATGCCATGTGACACTGGTTATTTGTTCTAGTCCTGCACCCGCAAACAGGGTTAATATCTCTATGAGCATAGTGTTAGTACCCTTAAATTATATCAGATTTAGTGTATATCCTAATAAGTTTAGTATCATAACTTAACCTTATTATTTACCACAATTTAATGTATTTGGAAAGAGCGTTCGCGAAGTATCTCCTTTGGAAAATCCCTACAATTAAAGCTTTTTAGTCCAATTTATAGCAGTTTGCAATTTGATTAGCTATAAAGTTTTTAGTTATTGGGAGATAAAGGCTAAAAGCAATATACCACATTAATTAACAATATATTGTAGTCAAACGAACTTGATGCCATTTCATTTATAAATTATCAGTACCTCTGACTGAATGAAATACTGAAGTTGATTTTTTGGCATCCCCTTAGAAGAGAAGGATGCTTGAGACTTTAAGTTTTTGTCAATTAATATGAAATACAAAAAATTCTGGAAATACACGAATATTCTCATCTTCTTATCAATATTTGGCAGCAAACATTAATGTATTTCAGATAAGTATCTAGGCAAAATTAATTTAATACCAATTCCCAAAAAAAAAAATAATGCGATACTTTTTCAAGAGTTCAGTTATTAACTAATAATACGACTTTGAAAAAATAATGCTACCAAAGGTTAGAGATAAATCAGATATGCTTAAAAATAGCTGCTCTATAGCAATCCGATTTTAGTTGTAATATTTTCCTGGTAGTTAGGAGTCAGGAGTCAGGATTCATAATTCAGGAGTCAGAATTTTCAAGGTTTTTAGCCCAGAAAAACTATTATAAAAACTATTACGACCTATTTAGGATTGCTATAGCGTTTCTCAAGCTTATGAGATACACAAGCTCTTTAATTTGTTTTCTATTCCCTCCATACCTATTCCCTATTCCCAGTTAAGTGTTCCCTAAAACAAACGAATTTTGTACCTCACGCTTCTTGGGAATTGCTATCTAATTTATTTTAGATAGTTATTTATATTTTTTTATCCATTGTTTTTAATATTTACTCCTTCTTCCTTCTTCCTTCTTCCTTCTTCCTTCTTACTTATTACCCAATTATTAATAATTAATAATTAATAATTAAATAATTCGCGCCTTGAAGCCTCCCCTTGGATAGGGGAAAAAAAGTGCTAGGATATTTCCCGATATTCAATTCCGTAACGGTTTTAACCTTCTTNTTCGCGCCTTGAAGCCTCCCCTTGGATAGGGGAAAAAAAGTGCTAGGATATTTCCCGATATTCAATTCCGTAACGGTTTTAACCTTCTTATAATTATCAATTATCAATTAATGAATTCTTCCTTCTTTCTTTCTCCTACCATTTGTAACAAACATTTATCAAATTGGTATAAGAATGTTTTTAAGGATTCGTTTGCTAAAAGCCAGGATATCTGGTGAACCCTATTCCCTACTCCCTAAAATGCTACAGTTAAAATTTGACTCAAAATCCCAATCAGTGCAAAATATAGTATTGATTCAGAATTAATAAGATTAGTAAGTTAATGGACATTATCGAATTTTTTAAGTTAAGTGCTGGTGAATGGTTTTCCCAACGCACGGTTCACAATTTGGTTTCTGGGGAGTTGCAAGCAGGTAAATCAGAAGTGAATGTTGAAATATTGGAAAAAACTGACCCTACATTAATCAAGTTGTGCGAACAACATCAGGTTGACTCCAGTGCAACTGAGTTAATAGGAGTGAAGATTAGCTGGAATGGTACAACAAAAAAAGAACAAGTCAAAGATGCAGGTTCAACAATGCTGATACTTATTCCTAATTCTGACGATCCTAACCAAGGTAAATTATTGCAAGACAGAGGAAATGGTAACAGTAATCAATTTAATGGTCGCTACATTATGGGGAGTGATGATATTCTAACTTTGATTACAGAGTCGGAGGATTTTTACGCTGAGGAACGTTTTTGGTATTTAATACCTAATTTGCGGTTACGCAGCAGTGTGGTTAAGAGACCAAACGGTTTTGCTTTAGCTTCTTTTTGCTCAGAAATTCGCCGAGTCAAAAGTTAGTAAATCGTTTGCTAGCGGGAGCATCTTGCTCCCAACTTTCTGCTCCCCACAGTTCCCACACTTTTCGGCNTCCGAAAACTTTTTGACAACTGCTTTGAGTTTAGTATAAAAATCAGTGTGTTTTATGTTGTACTGAGCTGGTTGTATTGGAAGTTGTTTCTGTACTAAATTTTGAGCTTGATTTTTTGATTTTGGTTTAAAGGGATTGGAAGATGAGGACACAAATTTAGAATTCTCTGGTGGTTTCTGTTCTAAAAAGCTAGGGTTATTTTGTGTTTGTAAAGACTGAGTATCTATCTGAATTGTCAAATTTGTGAGAACATTTCTAGTAATAATATTTTGAAATTCAGAGTTGAAATGATAAATAGGCTGACCGCGACGTTCCCATAATGTTAATATTTGCTGGACAGAAATAGCCTTGTAACGTCCCAGATATAATGCTTCAATAACTGCTAAAGAAAGCCACTCGACTTGATAGTTGTTCTCCCAACGAGCAATAAGTTGCTCGGAAGTTTCACCACCAAGGTCAAAATCATACTTTGTTAACAAAGTCTCTGCTAAAGTAGATATAGATGACTGTTCTGTCATTGGTCTTTGATTTTTTGCTCATAGCTAATATAGCAGAAGGAAGTAGAAAAAAGGAAGACCAAAGTTGGTTTATTCTTGATATTTCATTGTTTGAGATATTTGATTCAGTAAAGAGCGGTAATGGTAAATGCTATAGCGATATGGGAAGTTAGAAGTCGGAAGTAATCTCTGAGTAAGTTTGAGTATTTATAAATGTCCGCGATATATTTGCGTAGTGCTATAATTTTAAACTACCGAGNTATAGCAGAAGGAAGTAGAAAAAAGGAAGACCAAAGTTGGTTTATTCTTGATATTTCATTGTTTGAGATATTTGATTCAGTAAAGAGCGGTAATGGTAAATGCTATAGCGATATGGGAAGTTAGAAGTCGGAAGTAATCTCTGAGTAAGTTTGAGTATTTATAAATGTCCGCGATATATTTGCGTAGTGCTATAATTTTAAACTACCGAGCTTTCTATGAACATAGCCACAGTTGTAATAGGTTTTTGAAGTATAGGCTTCATTGTAATGAACAACTATTACCGAAAAATCTAAGGTATAAAGCCTTCTATATTCAAGAGAAAAAAGTGATCTTGAATTTCCTTATATTCAATTCCGTTAGGGTTTTTCTTGAGGTAATAATTAATTATTAATTATTAATTATTAATTATTAATNTAATGAACAACTATTACCGAAAAATCTAAGGTATAAAGCCTTCTATATTCAAGAGAAAAAAGTGATCTTGAATTTCCTTATATTCAATTCCGTTAGGGTTTTTCTTGAGGTAATAATTAATTATTAATTATTAATTATTAATTATTAATTGTTGAAGCCTCTCCTTAATCACTGATCTGCGGAATGTGGGCCTCAATAAATAGCTTCATGTTAAGAATTATTAACGAAGCTCAATATCTTAATAAATTATGGTAAAAAAGCTGAAATCTTAGAACTGTAGGTATATGCCTGTTAGTAGCATTGCAGAAAAATTAAAAAAGACCTATGCCGATCGCTCCTACAAGCACACGGAGATGATTACCCACAAGGGAACCCCCATCGCCTTTGCTATGGACGATCGACGACGGCTGTTTTATGCGGTACTCGACTTAAACGATACCGAGGGCAACAAAGAGGAGTTTGATGTAGCTTATTGGCCAGAGAACCCTTCCGAACTACAGTTTCCTAACGAAATTGAGCAGGTGGGTTTTAGCATCACAGGGGCAACACGAATGCCTGTGGTAAAGCTAGATACTAGGCAGGAAGTGGCCGATCCGACCACCTTATTTCCTGAAGAGGTCGATCCATTTCTCTCTAGTACGGCCCGTTTGACGGCAGATGCTCCTTTCAAAGTATTTTCTGATAATCAACACATTTTTGTCTTTCGTCAGGCGATCGCTAATAATCACCTTGATACGGTGTATAAGCTTAGTAGTGGTGGTGCATCGGGAGATTTGACCCGTAGTGACTTACAACAGAGCAATGGAAATAATGTTCCTGTAGTAGATAGTACCCTATTGTGCGATCGCTTCGTTCTCTCTGGGAAAAGGTTACAGCCTAACCGAGAGGTACGCTATCAACGCAGTCGCCATAAAACCAACCCTGCTAGCCAAACCGACAGCTTAGGGTCAAAAGATATGGAAGGCAACCCCTTCTTTGAACCTACCCAAGAACTGGCGTTTATTCGCAACCTGAACAATGGTGGTTTTACAGTATTGCAACTACCGACCCAAGTGCAGGGGATAAAACGCTGGCAATTTTTTGCCCATAATAGTGCCACTGAGCGTATTGATGCTTTTAATGTGGAAGTTGCCGAAGATGGACTGTTTAACATCCAAGGGACTCAACTTTATACCAGTCCAGATCCTCTTTACCGCAACGCCGTATTAGAACGAGAACCTGGAAGCGACCCCTTTACGGGTGCTGCTTTAATTCCTGTGTCTCAATCTAGCAACCATGCAGAAACAGCATTAGCTTTTGATGGAGCTACAAACTATGTAGAGGTGAGCCTTGCTCAACCTTGGCAACCTACAAAATTTACTGTAGAAGCTTGGGTACGTGCAGCACAGGAAAATTTGCCCCAAGGAACAGGACTATTTAGTTCTAGTAATACAGAAGGAACTAATTCAATTCAAATTGAAACCGATGGTTCAGGGAACTACCAGGTTAACTTTCAAGGGGGAAATTTAACTATTGGCAAGACTTTGAGTGAATGGCAATATCTAGCTATTGCCTATGATGGTAAAACCCTCAAAGGTTTCTTAGATGGCACAGAAGTTTTTTCTCAAGACCAAGACCTTTCGTCTCAATTTACTCACTTCCGTATCGGGGCTAACCGTGGAGGAAATCAGCTATTTGAGGGAAAAATTGATGAAGTGCGGGTGTGGGACTTTGACCGAACTGGGTATGACATAACCAGTCAGCGTTTTCTGCGTCTCATTGGTAATGAAGCAGGTTTAGTGGGCTACTGGCGATTTGATGAAGGGACAGGTAGCACAGTTTTTGATCAAACAGATAATAGAGTTGTTGGGAAATAAGGTAAAATGGTTCAAGCAGAAATTGGCCAGAAGAATGCTAAATATTGAACGAGCCTTAAAA
>NZ_LGSU01001444.1 GCF_002260545.1 Hydrocoleum sp. CS-953
CCCCTACTCTTGAAAAAAGACCTTTTCAGCAAACCCTATTTAGTGGTGGGAAATGGAAATTCTTTGGGTAGACTAAATAAACTTCTACCAAATCTAGATTGAATTTCAACATTACATTTTAATGGTGCAGTTTCAAAGTCACAAAAATAAGCAGCAATTGGTTTTTTTTGACTGAGTTGGCATATTTGTAAATTATAACCATATTCTCTGGCTACGCTGCCAAAATGATTGATAAATTTATAAATATCCATATATTCTTGCTTTTGCCAAGTTAATTGATTTACTACTAAAATTACCCATGTATCATCGGGGTTAACAAACCAAGTCTCAAGAAGTTCAGAACCAAAAAAATCTTTAGTTAACCAAAGACTAGGAATACTTGGTTTAGTTTGGGATAAAGGAGGTTTAGGTAGTTCGGGAATTGAACTTCTCGGACAGGTAGGAAAAATAACTTTAGGTATAGCAGTTGCAGGTAGAAGGAAGAAGAAAGAAGGAAGAAGGAATAAGGGAAAATATGGTAATAATTTTAGATTCAACATATTTATTAAGGAAGAAGAAAGAAGGAATAATAGCAAATATATTAGATAATTATTGTAAGTATTTAGTTATAGCAGTCTTATATAGTTGTAAGATTTTATCGTAGGGGTTTGGTTGACAAACCCAAACTAAAGTGGGATTTGGAGACCAAACCCCTACATTTTTTTTCACAAATCATTTTAAACTTCTCAAAACTAATTCTTGCTCTAAAAGCAATTAACTAATAGCTGATAGCTAACCGCTTTTTTAATTCTTTTGATAACGCATTCCTGGTAATTGAGTCACTAATCCTAATAATTCTAATTGTAGGAGAGAACTAGAAACTTCCCCTGATGATAAACCTGTTTTTTGAATAATTAAATCTAAGAGAATAGGTTCACTAGAAATATGTTGAAAAATATTAGCTAACATGGGTTCTAAATCTGGCATAGAAGTCTGTTCTTTCTCCTTAAATAAAGATAATTGTTCCGAAGATTCTCCCACATCAATATCTAAAGGTGGCATTGCTCCTAACATTTCTAATAATTTATCCATAGTAATCGGAATTACCTCGGCACCTTTATTAATTAACTGTAAACAACCATGAGATTTTTCGTCATCTAAACGAGCAGGCAAAACATACACATCTCGACCAAATTCATTTGCTATATCTGCAGTAATTAAAGCTCCAGATTTTTGCGGAGCTTCCATAATTAAAATTGCTCTACTTAATCCCGCAATAATTCTATTTCGTTGGGGAAAATGTTTAGAATTTGGTTTCGTTCCTGCGGGATATTCACTAACAGCTAATCCCTGTTTAACGACTTGTTCAGCTAAACTTTTATTTTCCCTGGGATAAACCATATCAACCCCGTTTCCGAAGACAGCAATAGTTCTACCCCCCGCTTCTAGACAAGCACGATGAGCTTCCGTGTCAATTCCTGCTGCTAATCCCGAAACAATTGTAAACCCACTTTTTGCTAAAATTGTACTTATTTTCCGAGTCCAACGACGACCATATTCGGAAGATTCTCTGGTACCGACTATCGCAACTGTGGGGGTAATACCTAATATTTCTTGAGAGTCTACTATGCCTCGATAATATAGTACGGGCGGAGGTGTGGGAATTTCTTGGAGGAGACGGGGATAGTCTGGATCTGCTGGTGTCCAAAAGTTGGGATTTTTCTCAATGTGTTCTTTGAGGAGTTCTTCTGGGTTGATACGCGATCGCTCTTGGACTATTTTTTCTATTTTCTGACGGCCAAATCCTGATATCTGGCCTAATTCTGCCGGGGTTACTGTCCAAGCTCTGGCCAGGGAGTCGAATTGTTGTTTAAGTTTTTGGAGGGCAATTGGACCTATACCGCTAATTTTTGCCCATGCTAACCAATAGGCACGTTCTTCTGTCAATTATTTTGTCCTCTTGAGCAATTATTGGTTTTGAAATTATTGTAGTCGCGTGACACGCCTAAAATGTTGCAATAGTAGGGGCGGGTTTCCCTGTTAAATTAATGTAGGGGCGAATGGCCATTCGCCCCTACTGACTTCTGGCTTCACACCCCCCTAAAGTTAATTTTTTTTATATCTTCTATTGATGTTTTATTCAACATTAGCTAAAATATATATATAGGAAACAAAAGAAAGCTTTCAAAACTAACTAATTTATCTGACTGGTGACAGCTAATTTTCAAGCTGAAACCGAGGAACTTTTTATGGAATTTTTGTCAAAAACCGGAGAGAAAAATATGACTAATAATATAGAAGTAGTTTTCAGTTTTGACACGACTGGGAGTATGTATCCTTGCCTAACTCAAGTACGTCGAAAAATCAAAAGTACCGTAACTAGATTAATCTCAGAAATTCCTGGTATTCGGATTGGAATAATTGCCCATGGAGATTATTGCGATCGCGGCTCTACTTATGTGACTAAACATTTAGAATTATCCCAAAATATAGATAGTATTTGTAATTTTGTGGAAAAGGTAGAAAGAACAGGTGGAGGAGATGCGTCAGAATGTTATGAATTAGTATTACATGAAGCTAAATCTTTGAATTGGACGAGTGGGGCGACTAAATCTTTAGTATTAATTGGAGATGATATTCCTCATCCACCAGCTCAAAATCCCCAAAGGCTAAATTGGCGAAAACAGCTGAATAAATTATCAGATATGGGGGTAGCTGTATATGGAGTCCAAGCATTAAACCGTCGTCATGCCACAAAATTTTATCAAGAATTGGCAGAAAAATCTGGTGGTTTTCATGTAAAATTAGACCAATTTGCTTATATTAACGATTTATTTTTAGCAGTTTTTTATCAACAATCTTCCGACGAAAAATTACAAAATTATGAACAGGAAGTTGTGGAAAATGGGCGGATGAGTCGTGGTTTAAGTAAGATTTTTAATACTATGTTAAACCGGGAATAAACGACTGTTTATGAGTCGGCAGATTTACGAGCAGTTACGCCAGGAAGGTTCCAAGTTTTGGAGGTGGATGAGAATAAACCGATTAAAAGTTTTGTGTTAGAAAATGGTTTGAATTTTAATAAAGAGCGTGGTTTTTATGAGTTTACAAAGACAGAAACTATTCAGGGTAAAAAAGGAAATTATTTTAATGGTTCGAGCTACTGGAGATATGTTTGAGGGAGAAGCTGCACGGGAAATGTTGGGTTTGCCTCATGGTGCGACAGTGCGAATTAAACCTAATAATTTGGAGAAATATATGGTGTTTGTGCAGAGTACGTCGGTGAATCGGAAGTTGATTGGTGGGACTCGTTTTTTGTATGAGGTGGAAGACTGGGGTTAGAATTTAGAATTTAGAATTCAGAATTTAGAAGTTAAAAGTCTAAAATAGGCCATTTTTTAATTATTGGGCTAGTCAGATTAGGTTATTTGCGCGGATGGGTAGCTGTACAAGAGAGGAGGTGCAACAAAATGGCTGAGGTTGAGTCTGGGGAAAGGTTTGAACTATATAGGGTTGTTCAGGGGATTCGCGCAGTTTGCCAAATCTTTATGTGGCAATGCTTGTGGCGTTTTTTTTGGAGTGCCTCTTGTCAAGCTGTGACTGGAAATGCTATATTTACTCATGTCCCGCGCAAATGCACCTTGAAAATTAAATATGGACTGGGTTCCAAAACCCTGCTGTTTAAACTAACTAAAATCCCTATTAGGGATTGAAACGACATCTCTGATGNTGCCTCTTGTCAAGCTGTGACTGGAAATGCTATATTTACTCATGTCCCGCGCAAATGCACCTTGAAAATTAAATATGGACTGGGTTCCAAAACCCTGCTGTTTAAACTAACTAAAATCCCTATTAGGGATTGAAACGACATCTCTGATGATGACCTTATACGTCAGCGTAAAGTTTAAACTAACTAAAATCCCTATTAGGGATTGAAACTAAACCAGAACAAACTATCAAAGCCGACCATACGTTTAAACTAACTAAAATCCCTATTAGGGATTGAAACACTATCCTACATAGAATATCTCCTATACAATGTGCTGGTTTAAACTAACTAAAATCCCTATTAGGGATTGAAACAGCAATCAAGCCTATCCTTGCTTAGTTGATGGTTTAAACTAACTAAAATCCCTATTAGGGATTGAAACGCCTGCCCACCTTCTGCCAATAAGGATTTGGATAAAGTTTAAACTAACTAAAATCCCTATTAGGGATTGAAACGTAAAGTAAGCTTCTCGAGCATCCAAAGGTTTTGTTTAAACTAACTAAAATCCCTATTAGGGATTGAAACAGCCAATCGCTCTGCATAACAATTTAAACAGCCGTTTAAACTAACTAAAATCCCTATTAGGGATTGAAACCTTTAATTTTAATTATTTCATTAAATTCTGAAAAAAGAGTTTAAACTAACTAAAATCCCTATTAGGGATTGAAACAAAGATGGTATAACTTACCTTACCTAACTTAATTGTTTAAACTAACTAAAATCCCTATTAGGGATTGAAACCACATTTTAAATGAGCCAACCAAATTACCGCAAAAAGTTTAAACTAACTAAAATCCCTATTAGGGATTGAAACAAGCAATTTTCACTAATAAATTCTGCTACTAACACTGCAGTTTAAACTAACTAAAATCCCTATTAGGGATTGAAACTTGCTGTGCTGCAATTATTCTTAACTTGCGATGAATTGCGAGGGTTTAAACTAACTAAAATCCCTATTAGGGATTGAAACCTGCTTATGTTGCCAACCTAATTGAAGAAAAATTAGTTTAAACTAACTAAAATCCCTATTAGGGATTGAAACACTATCTCCATCTAGTAGTTCCTTGTCTTGTTTAAGTTTAAACTAACTAAAATCCCTATTAGGGATTGAAACACTAAATTAGGTGACTGACTGCTGACTGTTTTTGTGGGTAACGTTTAAACTAACTAAAATCCCTATTAGGGATTGAAACAACTTACCTCACCTATCTTTTTCCGAAATATTAGTTTAAACTAACTAAAATCCCTATTAGGGATTGAAACAAAAAAGCGTTCAGAGATGCCGACGACAATGGCGAGTTTAAACTAACTAAAATCCCTATTAGGGATTGAAACCTACAGTGACATCAGATATATTAAAGATTCGGTAAGTTTAAACTAACTAAAATCCCTATTAGGGATTGAAACGAACCAATATTTGTTACAGAAATCATCATAATAAAGTTTAAACTAACTAAAATCCCTATTAGGGATTGAAACTGATTTGATTTTTAACTCTCTATCCATGACTGATTCAATCGTTTAAACTAACTAAAATCCCTATTAGGGATTGAAACAAACAAAAAAAATACTTTTATAAGCAACAGAGAGGTTTAAACTAACTAAAATCCCTATTAGGGATTGAAACAAAAAAGCATCATGCTAACTAACAATATTAGACCGTTTAAACTAACTAAAATCCCTATTAGGGATTGAAACCCTCTATCGAAAATGGATTAATATCTAAATGCTCGTTTAAACTAACTAAAATCCCTATTAGGGATTGAAACTCAGCAGCTAGAATAGGAACCCCAAAAGCTTCACAAGCAACGTTTAAACTAACTAAAATCCCTATTAGGGATTGAAACTTACCGCTCCCACTTTTGCCCCAAAGGACAGTAATAGGGAAAGTTTAAACTAACTAAAATCCCTATTAGGGATTGAAACAAAGCAAGGCTTTACTCCATAGTCCTGCTTACCATCCGTTTAAACTAACTAAAATCCCTATTAGGGATTGAAACGTGTCCTTTCCTACCTCACTGGTGAACGCGACATATTAAAGGGTTTAAACTAACTAAAATCCCTATTAGGGATTGAAACGCACCTGTTGCAGGGCACAGGTATATAGTTAATGGGTTTAAACTAACTAAAATCCCTATTAGGGATTGAAACCTTATAAAGTAGACTATCCTCTTTGCTGGAATGAGTTTAAACTAACTAAAATCCCTATTAGGGATTGAAACAATCATTATCGCAGGAAAAAATTACTTTTAAAGGTTTAGTTTAAACTAACTAAAATCCCTATTAGGGATTGAAACAATTTGGCAAAGAGCAAAAATATTTTTAACTAATGTTTAAACTAACTAAAATCCCTATTAGGGATTGAAACTTAATATGCGCTCGCTAATGCACTTTTTGGATATGAGAGTTTAAACTAACTAAAATCCCTATTAGGGATTGAAACAATAGATTTTGGTAGTCACCCTCCATCATTTTTTTTATTGTTTAAACTAACTAAAATCCCTATTAGGGATTGAAACTTTGCCAGCCTTCTTTATTATAAAATCCGCGACAGTTTAAACTAACTAAAATCCCTATTAGGGATTGAAACAGATGCCGGAGAAATTGACATTGAAACTTACGAAGAGTTTAAACTAACTAAAATCCCTATTAGGGATTGAAACTACTATAAGTGACTCCGTATCAAACGATACGTTTCTGTTTAAACTAACTAAAATCCCTATTAGGGATTGAAACGCTGGTAGTATCTCAAGAACGCTACCTGCTGTCGGCGATCCGTTTAAACTAACTAAAATCCCTATTAGGGATTGAAACAGCAATGAATATATCGACAAGCCTGGCGAGAATTTTAGGTTTAAACTAACTAAAATCCCTATTAGGGATTGAAACACGGTAGTGCTGGTAGAGTTGTGCTGGAAATATAGTTTAAACTAGCTAAAATCCCTATTAGGGATTGAAACACCTAACATNGTTTAAACTAACTAAAATCCCTATTAGGGATTGAAACAGCAATGAATATATCGACAAGCCTGGCGAGAATTTTAGGTTTAAACTAACTAAAATCCCTATTAGGGATTGAAACACGGTAGTGCTGGTAGAGTTGTGCTGGAAATATAGTTTAAACTAGCTAAAATCCCTATTAGGGATTGAAACACCTAACATAACTCCTGCAATTGATTTTCTTCATTCTTTTTCACTCAATAATTTCATCGTACTGGTTATTATCCTCTTCTGCTTGCTGTTTCATAGAAGTCAGAACCTCCTCTAATGAAGTTTTATCTAACCACTGATGACGTTCTTGGGTATAATCTCCACAACCAGAACTATAGTATTGAAGAAATCAGAGCGTATCAACAACATTCATAACTTTTGTTAGACAGAATTTATTTGAAAATAATATCATATATAGTAGCTAGTTTTTGTAGGGTGCGTTAATAAAATGTAACGCACCGCCTCAATGGTAAAACTACCCCAGTGTTCAACGGTGCGTTACGGCGCAATATAATATTTGACAGCTCAACCGTAGTTTCTAGTAAGCGCCTAACGCACCCTACTGGACTACTACTAAACTTATTATATAGACTAACTTATATATACAACATGATACAACTAAAAAAATGGCAGTTAGCAATGCTCGCTATTCCCCCGCTTGCTGTAGTCGCTTTCCTAATGATATCCGCTGGTAGACAAATCAATAGTTGGGGTATCAACTGGATATGGGGAATATTCGCCCTTGTGTTTGTGGGGTGGCGTTGGTTGCTGGTCAAATGGACTCGACCTACAGTTACACAAATGGAAGAGGTAATAGCAGAAGTTAACAAACAAATTCCTACCACAGATAACACGAGAACCCCACCCATAGAAAACGAAACTACTAAACAACTAGAAACCACCCTGCAAGAAATTCTCAAATCATGTCGTAACGATCCCCCATTCTGGGAAGACTGGCAAATATTCTGGCAGCGTTGCCAAGAAGTGGTAGTTGCCGTTGCAAATGCTTACCATCCCGAAGTCAAATATCCCCTACTCAATATTTACATCCCTCAAGCTTACGGTTTAATTCGAGGTACTGTTGATGACGTAGACAGATGGATGCAAAAATTATCCCCTACTCTGAATCAAATAACTGTTGGTCAAGCATATCAGGGATATGAAATTTACCGCAAATTAGAACCCTCAGCTCGAAAACNTGCCGTTGCAAATGCTTACCATCCCGAAGTCAAATATCCCCTACTCAATATTTACATCCCTCAAGCTTACGGTTTAATTCGAGGTACTGTTGATGACGTAGACAGATGGATGCAAAAATTATCCCCTACTCTGAATCAAATAACTGTTGGTCAAGCATATCAGGGATATGAAATTTACCGCAAATTAGAACCCTCAGCTCGAAAACTTTTCCAAGCTTGGGGTTGGGCGCAATGGTTACTTAACCCTGTAGCAGCAGCAGCTAAAGTTGCTAGTCGCCGTTACAGCGAACAAGCAAACCAGCAATTATTATTCAATTTTAGTCAAATATTACGGGAAGTGGCGTTACGAAATTTATCTCGACAGGCGATCGCTCTCTATGGAGGTAGCAACTTAGAATTTTCTGATTCTGCTATTCCGACTCCGAGTCTCCCGAAAGCAGAAACTCAAACCCTGGAGCAAATTCTGGCAAAAGCTGAACCTGCGGAAATTGTGGAGCAAAAACCAGTGAATATTTTGTTGGTGGGGCGCACGGGNATTACGGGAAGTGGCGTTACGAAATTTATCTCGACAGGCGATCGCTCTCTATGGAGGTAGCAACTTAGAATTTTCTGATTCTGCTATTCCGACTCCGAGTCTCCCGAAAGCAGAAACTCAAACCCTGGAGCAAATTCTGGCAAAAGCTGAACCTGCGGAAATTGTGGAGCAAAAACCAGTGAATATTTTGTTGGTGGGGCGCACGGGAGCAGGTAAAAGTAGTTTAATTAATACTCTATTTGAAGCAGATCGCGCCGAAGTCGATGTGTTGCCGAGTACGGATGAAATTAAAAATTATCAGTGGCAAACGGAAATGGGAGAAATTCTCAATCTTTGGGATACTCCTGGTTACGAACAAGCTAACCGCACTGACTTACGAAAATTAGTGCTTGACTATGCTCAAACAGCAGATTTATTGTTGTTAGTTACCCCTGCACTCGACCCCGCGTTGCAAATGGATGTAGATTTTCTCCAAGATATGAAACGGGAAATTAAAGATTTGCCAACTATTGTGATGATGACGCAAGTTGACCGTTTACGCCCGATGCGGGAATGGGAACCACCTTATGAGTGGGTTTTTGGGAAACGTGCTAAGGAAAAATCTATTCGGGAGGCGACTCAATATCGGATAGAAATATTAGGAGATTTTTGTAATCAAGTTTTGCCTGTTGTGACGGCAGATATTAAAAGTAATAGAAATGCTTGGAATGTTGATGCTATCTCTTTGTCTTTAGTAGAAACTATTGATCCTGCAAAACAATTACGTCTAGCTAGATTTTTACGCGATCGCGAAGCTCGTAGTCTCGCAGCAGCTAAAATTATAGATCGTTATACTTTTCAAATGGCAACTACTCAGGGATTAACTGCTTTGTTGAAAAGTCCGGTATTGCAGTTTATTTCTACTTTGACAACAGGTTCCCCAACTTTAGCTTATATACTAGCAGAAAAAATTCCTGTAGAAGAGTTGCCTGTAGTTATTGGTAAATTACAGATGGCTTATGATTTGTTTTCTCTATTGAGTGGGGATAATAATTTGGGTAATTTTGACCTGTTAGTATTATGGCCTTTATTATTAGAAAATCCCTCTTCACCAGACCGTAACGCTTGGGCGTTTGGTCATGCTTTGGTTGAGTATTGGATGCAGGATTTGAGTGTTGTACAATTGCGGGAAAAGTTCGAGAATTATTTGAAAATTTAATATAATTATGTTCGTAGTTGGGCTTTAGCCCAATCCTAAGTATCCTATTATAATAAAAGAGTTTACTTAAGGTTTAATATTAATTACTTTTCGGGTTAAAGCCTAACTATAAACAAAGACTTTATTGAGGTTTAATATTAATTATTTTTCGGGCTAAAGCCAAACTACAAACAAAAGTAATTATCTTAATATGATATTAAAAAACTATGGTTACAACTAATTTAATTCAGACAATAGCAGTTAATATTCCCAAAGAAATTAACCTGAAAATTAGTCACGAACAATTTCTTGAATTAGCCCTGGTTAACCGAGATTTACAATTAGAAAGAACTGCCACAGGAGAATTAATTGTTATGGCACCGACAGGAAGCAGTACGGGAAATCGAAACTCAAGTATTACAGGACAACTTTGGTCATGGAACTATCAAACAAAATTGGGAAAAACTTTTGATTCTTCTAGTGGTTTTCATTTGCCTAATGGTAGTAGTCGTTCCCCCGATGCTGCTTGGGTAAAACTGGAAAAATGAGATGCTTTAACTAGCGAACAACAAGAAACTTTTGCGCCTTTATGTCCCGATTTTGTAGTAGAATTACGTTCTAAAAATAATACTATTTTAGAGTTACAAAAAAAGATTAAAGGATATCAGTAAAATGGTGCAATATTAGGTTTGTTAATTGATAGTAAAAACCGCAAAGTAGAGATTTATGGGCAAAATCAGGAAGTGGAAATATTGGATAATCCTAATAGTTTATACCAATTCTCATGCATTAACGCTATACTTGGATAAAACTTCAGTTATTAAGTAATTAAACTAAGATAATTACTTTTTTTGTTAGAAAAGAGCAATTTTAGCATTAATTATTCTTGTTTGTAGGGACGTTGCATGGAACGTCCCTACACTCCCCTACTTCAATCAAATATAGAAAAGTTTTTGAGAAATGGTATTATCTGGAGAAGATGTATTGCCTGGGTTTATTTTAGATTTGACAGAAGTTTGGTAAGGGTTTTTTATGGGAAGACTACAGTTTAACTGTAGATTTGAGCTATAATATTTCCTAACTGCCTTGGCAGTTGATGTATATACTTTTTTGAAGCATTTATCAAAGGATGATTACTATGAATTTTATTAAAGCTGGTAGGATAGAAAAAAGTTTAATCACAATAATAACTCTAGGGATGGGGATTATTATTTCTAGGCCCAGTCTTGCTAAAACTACTATTGGAGATTTACAACGCGATCGCAATGTGACTATTTCTGGACAAGTGATAGAAATTTCGAGCGATGAATTTATGCTTGATGGTGATACGGGGAAAATTTTAGTCTATCTTGATGATGGGAAACTCACGAATTTATTAGTGGGAGAAGAAGTAATAGTAGAGGGAGAGTATGACGATGATGATTTTGATGCTATATCTATTACCCACCAAGATGAAAGTGTAATTAATTTTCAGTTAGCTTCAGATGATGACGACGATGATGATGATGACGATGATGACGACGATGATGATGATGATGACGATGATGATGATGACTAAGTAGGGTGTGTTTTGCTGTCGCATCACTCCGTTTTTCATTTCGCGCAGCGTTAACGTTTGCGGAGCATTCCGGAANCGACGATGATGATGATGACGATGATGACGACGATGATGATGATGATGACGATGATGATGATGACTAAGTAGGGTGTGTTTTGCTGTCGCATCACTCCGTTTTTCATTTCGCGCAGCGTTAACGTTTGCGGAGCATTCCGGAACGGAAAGTTTTGCGGAACGCTAAACGCTACGCGACATGTTTGCGGAGCATTCCGTCAGGAAAAAGCGTTTCGGCTAAGAGCCGACATGAATGCGCAACATTCCGCAGGAAAGCGTAACGCACTGAAACATTTTGGGTGGTGCGTTAATGAAATGTAACGCACCCTACTGGATTGTTTCATCTTAAAATGGTGCGTTAGATTAGGAGTGTCGGAAGTGTAGGGAGGGTGGGGAGAAAAAGGTACCTAGAAACAAAAATCTATTGCACAGTTTGAGCTGAAACAGTCCACTACTGCTTTTGCTAATATTGATGGTAAAATCTTATTCTCCCAAAAAGAATCCTCTGCACAGAAGAGCGATATCGCTGCCGCTAGGCTCCGCCTTTCATCTCGCCCAGCGAAACGCGTCAGCAGAACGGAGTTCTATCGCTTCCCACTTCCTCCCTTGCCAAAACTGCTCCTTTGAAGTATCCTACCATAAACAAAACCAGTTCCCAAAAAATGCCCATGAAAACAAAAAGCTTTACTGCCATAGTTTACCGAGAAGAGGATATGTATATAGCTGAATGTCCTGAAATTGGTACACTTGACCAAGGTGCCACAATTGAAGAAGCACTAGCAAATCTTAAAGAAGCAACAAGACTATATCTCGAAGAGTGTCCGCCACCAGACGAGATAACCCCAAGATTTGTTACCAATATTGAAGTTAGTTATGCCTAGACTGCCAAGAATTTCCAGCAGCGATCGCTCATAAATACCCATATCATCCGATGATAGTTTTCTATTTACCATTTAGCTAAGAATAATTGCTAATTTTTCCCTAACTTTAACCTTTCTTGCTCTGACAATTTTTCTGCTAAAACACTAATATTTTCCACCGGAATATTAACTTTAACTTTCTCACCAATAGCATATTGATTTAGATGAAAAGGATTAATATTTTGTCTGCGGATAACTATTTTAGTTNATATCATCCGATGATAGTTTTCTATTTACCATTTAGCTAAGAATAATTGCTAATTTTTCCCTAACTTTAACCTTTCTTGCTCTGACAATTTTTCTGCTAAAACACTAATATTTTCCACCGGAATATTAACTTTAACTTTCTCACCAATAGCATATTGATTTAGATGAAAAGGATTAATATTTTGTCTGCGGATAACTATTTTAGTTTTATCAGTTAAGCGCACAACATAACGAGTATCTGTACCAATATAAACTAAATTTTCTATTATCCCATAAAAATCAGATTCTGCTGTGAAAGTTGGCGGGGAAATTTCTATTTTTTCTGGTCTGACAACTAAGGTAATAATTGTATCTATTGGCAGATGATTAACGGAGGGTATTAATAAGGGCAAATATTCATCTATTAAGACCAAACTTTTATCCTCTTGATGTGCAGTTATTCGCCCAGTTAAAAAGTTACTTTCCCCAATAAATTCAGCTACAAAACGAGTTTTTGGTTGTTCATAAATCTCCACCGGAGTTCCTACTTGTAAAACTTCTCCTTGGTGCATAACTGCTATCCGGTCAGACATAGTTAAAGCTTCTTCTTGGTCGTGAGTAACATATATAAAAGTAATACCCAACCTTTGCTGCATTTGTTTTAATTCCAACTGCATTTCTTTGCGTAATTTTAAATCTAAAGCACCCAAAGGTTCATCAAATAATAATACTGCTGGTTGTTTAATTAATGCTCTTGCTAAGGCGACTCTTTGTTGTTGCCCACCAGATAATTGTCGGGGATAACGCTTTTCCATATCTATTAATTTTACTTGAGCCAAAGTATCAGTTACCCGACGATTTATTTCTGAGCGCTGGAGATTTTCCATTTCTAATCCAAAGGCAATATTTTCTGCCACTGTGAGATGGGGAAATAAAGCATAATTCTGAAAAACTGTATTGACTGGGCGATGAAATGGCGGACTATTTCCCATTAATTTGTCTTGAATATAAATTTCTCCAGATGTGGGAATTTCAAAACCAGCTATCATTCTTAATGTGGTAGTTTTACCACATCCAGACGGACCGAGTATGGAAAAAAATTCTGATTTTTTTATCTGGAGATTTATATTATTTACAGCGATAAATTTTTTTTGATTTTGACTAGGGAATATTTTGGCAATATTGATGAGATTGA
>NZ_LGSU01001445.1 GCF_002260545.1 Hydrocoleum sp. CS-953
ACAATATAGTTAAGTGGGATATAATAAAAAGTGTTGGTGATGCGTGGCTATGATGTTCTTGAAATTTTGATTGCTTAAGTAAGTATACACAAGTATTACCTATTGAGAATTTGTCTAAGCTTTGTCTGGTAACCAATTACTCAAATGCTAGTTAGATTTCATAGCTTGATTCACTAGCGCTGAAAGAAATTGTATTATTTCTTTGGAGGATAAATTCAATGAACTTTGATATTTTTGACGAGGAATATTATCTACAAAAATATCCAGATATTAATGTAGCAATTACTCAAGGTTTAGTAACATCAGGATTAGACCATTTTCAGCGTTATGGTTTAGCAGAAGGACGTACACAAGTTTCCCGTTACTATGACGAAACAACCTACTTAGAAAATAATCCCGATATAGCTAATCTCGTAGAAACAAATATATTCGTATCAGGACTAGAACATTTCATTAATTATGGTTATGAAGAGGGACGCAGCAATACAAGTCCTGACTATGATGAAACCTTTTACCTACAGAAATATAATGATGTAGCATTACAGGTAGAAACAGGTACTTATCCAAGTGGATTTTCTCATTTTATCCAAGTTGGTAGTACAGAAAATTTGCAGACTACCAGTTTTGTAGATTCATTCTATTTGGGGCAAAATTCTGCTGTAGCTGAGGCAGTTAATAATGGTGTTTTTGTCACAGCTCAAGATCACTATAGAGAATATGGGCAATTTGAACAACGCTCTGCACGTTTTACTGGTACTCCCGGTAGCGATATAATTTTGGGATATGGCGAAGGAGAAAAAGACATTTATGGTGTTGATGTCAGTTTCAGACCTAGTTTTTCCAGTTTGGGAGGTCCTGACTTCAATAATGATGGAGAAGTTACATCAGAGGAGTTTAATCGGTTCGTCGGTCTATCTCAAGCCTTTACTTCCTCGGCAACTATAAGATATAGTGATGGTAGTAACGAATTTGATACTTTGGTGGGAAGTGCAGGTCAAGATAACTTTATTTTGGGAAGAGGAAGTGTTAATGGTCGTGGTTTTTTCGCAGGCGTAACAACTTTTTATCTGGGTGAAGGAGTTGCTGTAATTCAAAATTTCGATCCATCAGATGGAGATCAAATAATACTTGATACTCAGTCTGATTTTGATATTGTGCAAGGCGAGGTTGGAGCCACAATTTTAGTTGAAAATGATCCTATTGCTATTGTTGAAGGTTATGACTCTTCACAATTAACTCCGATAGAAAGAGATTTTACTTTTTACCGACAAGTAACTTTTGTTTAATTTCAATAGCACTGACGCACCCAAGTAAGAAATTAGGTTTCTTGCTCCGATTATTATTTTTGGCTCTCAGTTAATAGTAGTGGACTGACACAACTAATGAATGTGGGTATTTATTTTGGGGCGGGTTATTTCATCTAATGGTTCAACTCGTTAATGTAACCGCGAACCCGCCCCTACAATTTTGTGCAATAGACCTAGGCGTGAAAAAGATATAGATTGTTTGCAGAAGTAGGGAACAGGGAACACTTAACTGGGAACAGGTAAGATATTTTTACGAAAAAGGCAGGAAAAAGGATGTTTGATTGTGACTTTTTCTTTCTTTAGCTAATATAACTAAAAGGTTTATTTATTTTTCGGGCGTTGGTAATTTGAGGTATGATACCATGTCCGGATAAGAGCGCGATAGAACTTCCCATCTCGTTGAGGCAACCAAAAAACTTTTTCCTTCTACTCTTCTTTTTCTCTTTTGTGTCGTAACGCACCAAACAAGAGAAATAGTGCAAAAGTTGCACAAGTAAACCAAAACTTCTACAAGTCTTCAGTAACTTTAACTGGTTGTTGCTGAGACTGTTTCAATAATTTACCTGTAGTGGTATTGGAAACATCTTCCTTTATTAGACTGCTAAATTTCAACTTCTGAGCTAATATATCCCGTTGATTAATTAGATAAATACTTACTAAAGTTAAACCTACTCCCACAGACTGTAGCGAACTCAACACCTCTCCTAAAAAGAAATTGCCAAACAATAAAGCAAAAATTGGAGTTAAAAAAGTTAAAGCACTTAAACTCGTAAGATTTCCCGAAGAAGCAAAATAAAAGAACAAACCGTATGCGATCGCGCTGCCGAAAATAGCTGCATAACCCATAGCTATCCAACCATATTGATCTATATTAACCCACTGTTGAGACTCAAACCCTGCGGAAATAGCAAGTAATGGAACACCACCTAAAATCAAATGCCAACCAGTTGCCATCACTGGATCACTATATTTGCAAACCCAACGCACTAATACTGTTCCGACTGCCATTGATAAAGATGCTAATAACATCAACCATTCTCCACTTTGAAACAGTGCATCTATTCCCAGAGACCCTTCTATTGTTTCTGGATGCAGTAAACTCCCGATCCATTCATCAGGTAAACCAATTAAACTAATACCAATAACACCAATACCTAACCCTAACCAACCCCAAAATCTAATTCTCTCTTGAAATAGCCATAATGATAAAATAGCCACTGCCAAAGGTTGGGAGTCAATCATCACCGAACCCAAACCTGCACCTGTTCTGACTAACCCTTCAGCCAAAAACCCCTGAAACAAAGCACCATCTACTAAGGCAAATAATAAAATCCACAACCAAGCTAATTTACGTTGTGGTTGAGGTCTTCCCTGAATCATTCCTACCAGTAACAATAATATACCTGCTGGCAATATACGCATTGCTGCCATGAAAAATGGTGTTGTCTGAGGAATAACACCTTTCATTGCTACCATTGCAGTTCCCCAGAAGAAAAAGGGAGCTATTAGTAAGAGTGGTGCAAAGGGGAGTTTTGAATGCACAGTCAGTTTTAGCTGCATAAGTTTTATAAATAGGTATTTACTAAAATTAGTAAAAATATTTTTACAAATTGTAACAATTTTTCACAAAAATGTGTATGATTATTAATTTGATAAATCATAAAGTAAAATATAGTGATATGTCAAAATATTGATTAGTATTATTTTGATTGACAATTTTACTTGAATATGTTATGAGCGCAAAAGTCTGTTACTTTTGTATTTTGACCAAAAAATGAGGTATTACCTCTTTTAAAGTGATAAAAAAATCAAATTCAGTATTTCAACCCTCTGGTTTCAGCCCTTGGTACTGATAACTGTTAACTGATAACTGAAATAAAAACAGCATGATTTGGCCATTTAAGCCCCGATATCGTAAACAAATTGCCCGAATAGAAATTAATGGTGTCATTGCCAGCGACACCCGAAAANGGTACTGATAACTGTTAACTGATAACTGAAATAAAAACAGCATGATTTGGCCATTTAAGCCCCGATATCGTAAACAAATTGCCCGAATAGAAATTAATGGTGTCATTGCCAGCGACACCCGAAAACGAGTATTAGAAGCACTCAAAACAGTAGAAGAAAGAAAATTTCCGGCTCTGTTACTTAGAATAGATAGTCCTGGAGGTACTGTAGCTGACTCTCAAGAAATCTACAGTGCCCTGAAAAAGTTGCAAGAGAAAGTCAAAATTGTCGCTAGCTTCGGCAATATTTCTGCCTCCGGTGGTGTTTATATTGGCATGGGTGCCCAAAATATTATGTCCAATCCAGGGACGATTACTGGTAGTATTGGCGTAATTTTGCGAGGCAACAATATAGAACGTCTTTTAGAAAGAGTCGGAGTTTCCTTTAAAGTAGTAAAATCTGGGCCGTATAAGGATATATTAGCCTTTGACCGAGAAATGACCGATCCAGAAAAGCAAATTCTCCAAGATTTAATAGATATTAGTTATCAGCAGTTTGTCCAAACGGTAGCCGAAGCAAGAAATATAGCTGTAGAAACTGTGAGAAGTTTTGCAGATGGGCGAATATTTACAGGACAACAAGCATTAGAGCTAGGTGTGGTAGACCGTTTAGGTACTGAGGAAGATGCCCGGAAATGGGCTTGTAAATTGGTGGACTTAGACCCAGAGAAGACCGAGAGTTGTACTTTAGAAAAACCCAAATCTCTATTAAATCGTGTTTTGGGCAATAATCAGGTATCATCAAAATTATCGGCTGCTCAAAGCTGGGTAGAGTTTGAAGTATCTACCAGTGGCTTACCTATGTGGCTGTATCGACCTTAATAAAGCAATCAGCAGTCAGCGGTCGGCAANCTATTAAATCGTGTTTTGGGCAATAATCAGGTATCATCAAAATTATCGGCTGCTCAAAGCTGGGTAGAGTTTGAAGTATCTACCAGTGGCTTACCTATGTGGCTGTATCGACCTTAATAAAGCAATCAGCAGTCAGCGGTCGGCAATCAGCAGAATTTTTTTTTGGGGACATTGAGGAGAAGATTTCCAGAACTCCTCAACTAAAAGCTGATAGCTGATGGCTAAAAGCTGATAGCTAGTAAAACTTAAGTACAACACTGTTGATTGGGAGGATTTTGGCGTGGCGTGGCAAGTTCAAGCAATTCGTGGAGCAACTACAGTCTCAGAAAATTCTATAGAGGCAATTCGAGAGGCAGTAACGGAACTGCTAGATGAACTAGAAGCAAATAACCAGATAGATCCAGAGCAAATTATTAGTACAACTTTTTCTGTGACTCGCGACTTAGATGCTATTTTTCCAGCAGCGATCGCCCGCCAACGTCCTCAGTGGAATAATGTACCTTTATTAGATGTGCAGCAAATGCACGTTGAGGGTAGTTTAGAACGTTGTATCAGATTTTTGATTCATGTGAATATTCCGGAAACTCACGCCCAAAAAATTGTGCATACCTATTTGCGAGGGGCAAAAAAATTGAGACCAGACTTGATAGCTAGATAGGAAAAAAATAGCTCTCTCTGAAAGTGACAGAAGAGAGCGATCGCTACATTTAACTATGGTTTACAGTAGGGACGTTGCACAGGCAAAAATGCGTTTTCCGTTCCGGAATGCTCCGCTTTCCATGTTGCGCAGCAAAACGTCCCTACATAATTATTATTTTTTTGACTTGAAAACTGCTGTGATATTACTTAGGTGAAAAGACTAAAATCAAAGTAATCAATAACACTGCTAAGGAGCAGATTGACAAAAAGACGAGGGCTTTGCGGTAAGCACCAGCACTCTCATCAACCACTCCACCAAACTTCCGCAGTTGCCCTGATCGATATAACTGTTTCAGATAATTACTGTCATAACGAGCCATTCGAGCAAAGGGTAATTCTCCTTGGGTGCGCTGGGGCAAAATCCGGCGACGCTGATAGGGAACACAATCATAGTCAAAGTTTTTGTTATATTCTTCGCTGTCTAATAGGGCCTCTACAAAACCCTCGAGCCCCTTTGTCGCTAATATAATAGACCAAGCCAGTTTCTCTCGATCGTTATAGACTGGGCGTCCTAAAACTCTTTGAATACAAAGCTCGACACAACGATAGTTACTGTTAGTATCATAAATCAGTCGCCGGAATGAGTCTGAAAGTAGTAAACCGCGAATGAAATCCTTAACCCCAATCTGACCATTGCGAAGTTGAGACTCTAGATAAACCTGTTTATGAGCTGTAATGAGTTGCTGCTCGTTGAAAATTTGCCGATAGGCTGCCCAGATGATTTCATCCATCTCTGTGCCAGTGGGTAGGTTATCCAAAGTGTACTGTCTGGGATATTCATCTCCTGGCATCTCAAATCCTTGAACCCGATGATTTTGGCTAGAGAGTGGATAGTCAAGTAAAGGAATTGTCATTAATAAAATCCTATGGTTTTGAAAAAAATTTGATAAAAAGAGTTGGGAACTGACACAAAGAAATTATTTATAGTCAAGCAAAACTATAACTCTTATCCATTATGTAATTTCCAGAACTTAAACAAAGTCTAAACCCATTCTGTNCATCTCAAATCCTTGAACCCGATGATTTTGGCTAGAGAGTGGATAGTCAAGTAAAGGAATTGTCATTAATAAAATCCTATGGTTTTGAAAAAAATTTGATAAAAAGAGTTGGGAACTGACACAAAGAAATTATTTATAGTCAAGCAAAACTATAACTCTTATCCATTATGTAATTTCCAGAACTTAAACAAAGTCTAAACCCATTCTGTAAAACACTTTGGAAATATTTTATATAATTAAAGTGGGATAGAAAAAAAGGCAGTGACAATTAAGATTTGTAAATTAATTTCAAGCTCCTACAATTTGTGAAATATTTATAAGTAAAATGCTACAATCCTCTAAATTTATAGCAAGTCTGGGTTAAAATCCCAGACTTTTTAGCTATCCGACTAATAACTGTTAACTATTTCAAACAATTCCTGCTCGCCCGATTTCCAATAGGATAAAGGAAGCAAAAATTACACCACCTATTCCGCCAACCAAGAAACCAGAAGTAAACAAACTCCAACCCTTATAAGTTTTCAGGTTTTCTGGCAAAACACCCACTGGCTTACTCAAACCTTTAAACACTGCTGCTCCATAAACAAACAGACAGAGACTTAAAATTACTACTAACCCAGATGCACTGCCAGCTCCAGCTAAAAGAGCTTGGTCGGTATCGCGCAAAAGTCCGAGTTTGAGGAAAGGCCCTAATAACAGGTATCCATGAGCCATACCAATTTCCAGTCCCCGTGCTATGGGAGCTAAACCTTTGCGATAAATTGGTAAGTTTCACCCAAGTTAGAGTAAGCTGACTGGAGTTAATTGGGGTTGCCAGGTTGCCCAACTGAGGGTNTACTCAAACCTTTAAACACTGCTGCTCCATAAACAAACAGACAGAGACTTAAAATTACTACTAACCCAGATGCACTGCCAGCTCCAGCTAAAAGAGCTTGGTCGGTATCGCGCAAAAGTCCGAGTTTGAGGAAAGGCCCTAATAACAGGTATCCATGAGCCATACCAATTTCCAGTCCCCGTGCTATGGGAGCTAAACCTTTGCGATAAATTGGTAAGTTTCTCACCCAAGTTAGAGTAAGCTGACTGGAGTTAATTGGGGTTGCCAGGTTGCCCAACTGAGGGTCGTTCTGGAACGGCTGCACAACACCTATGACTAGAGATTCGTTATTGAATTGAGTGTCTCCATAGAGAGCGCCGGGATTGAACTTCATATTACTGAAGACAAATCCACTAGCGATCGCTCTGGCTCTGAGACCATGCCAAAAGTGACCAGCCAGTAATAGGCAGGCAAAAATGAGTTGGAACAACATCAACCAGGTGCGAGGAGTGATTGTTCCATCAACGTTAGTCACACCCACCGGACCATAAAATACTGAGGGATAAACTGTATCGTTTACCCAGACAAAGTAGGCTGCAAAAAAGNCCAGTAATAGGCAGGCAAAAATGAGTTGGAACAACATCAACCAGGTGCGAGGAGTGATTGTTCCATCAACGTTAGTCACACCCACCGGACCATAAAATACTGAGGGATAAACTGTATCGTTTACCCAGACAAAGTAGGCTGCAAAAAAGCCCATATAAGCTAGAGCTGCCTGACTATAAGCAAGATAAGCTTCTCCGGACCAAACAAATAATCCTTTAGCCCATTTCGTAGGAGCAGTATTAATATGCCAGAGACCGCCCAAAATGCAGATAGCACCAATCCATATATGACCGCCGACCACATCTTCTAGAGAGTTAACAGTAGCCATACCCTTTAATGTCCAGCCATAGCGATCGAACTCCAGAGTCAAAGTTGGTCCGAAAAATTCTGTGGGAAACACCAGAGAGTTAACAGAAACAAATAGTGTGGCTACAAATGCCATTAAGCTCACTGCACCGATGCTATAAGACAGATAGGCTTCTCCGGACCAGACAAATATGTTTTTAGCCCAACCAAAAGGTACGGTGCTGATATGCCAGAAACCGCCCAAAATGCAGATAGCACCAATCCAAATATGACCGCCGACCACATCTTCTAAAGAGTTGACACCAGCTAACCAGAAACGCCCTTCAGTACCAAACAGGTAGCCAAAAATAGTTGTGGGATTCAGAGTAGGATTGTCAATTATTCGTAGATTCTGAATCGCTGGATCGTATAATCCATCAAATAGCATTGCTTTTGCTACAAGAAAGAAAGCGCCAATTCCCAACAATACTAGATGGATACCCAGGATAGTCGTCATTTTGCCTGGATTATTCCAATCGTAGCCAAAGAAGNCCTGCCGTTCTACTAAACTTACCCAAACTTGCCCAAGCATGATTGCATGAACTTTGGAGCTAGCTTCCTGCTTTGTTGAGAATCACTGACCGCAGTCTGTAACCTTTTTCTCTCCACAGGCTTTAAATCGGTGGGAACTCCACCTACTGATACACATAGTTGGCCAAATTGACAGCAGCGTTAAAGTCTCTGTCAGCTTGAAATCCACAGTTGGCACATTCGTATCGTCTCACATTTAACGGCATTTTTTGCTGATGCCCACAGTGAGAACACAATTGAGAACTTGGATAAAATCTATCAGCTATCACTAATTGACTGCCATACCACTCACACTTGTATGTAAGCTGACGTTTGAACTCATAAAAACCACAGTCTGCTATCGCACTTGCTAGTTTATGATTTTTCAGCATTCCACTTACATTCAAATCTTCTATCACTATGGTGCCGTGGTTCTTGGCTAACCATGTTGTCAGTTTGTGTAGTGCATCTGCTCTGATATCAGCTACTGCTTGGTGCGCGTTCCCTTGCGCCGTCTTACGGNGTTTATGATTTTTCAGCATTCCACTTACATTCAAATCTTCTATCACTATGGTGCCGTGGTTCTTGGCTAACCATGTTGTCAGTTTGTGTAGTGCATCTGCTCTGATATCAGCTACTGCTTGGTGCGCGTTCCCTTGCGCCGTCTTACGGCGCGGGGTCGCATCCGCTTTTTTGTGCAGCCCTGATAGTCTTTTTAAGGCTTTGGCTCTGTTTTTCGACCCTGGCTCTTTTTTGATGACACGGCGTTGATAACGAGTTAATCGTTTTTTAGCTTGCTTGTAGGGTTTGACGTTAGGGTAGGTTGTTCCATCACTACAAGTTGCTAGAGCATTTATTCCCACATCTACACCAATGATATCTCCTTCTTCGGCAGTACGAGTTAGCCCGTCATCATATTTAAAGCTGATGTACCAATTATTTGCTTTTTTTGTTAGCGAAGCTCCTCTGAAAGAGGCGATGGTCACATTTTTAACTGGTACAGATGGTAAAATTTCATAAGTTTTTACGATTCCTATTCTTGGTAGTTTGATGTAGTTTCCTTGAAGGATTTTAATACTTCCTTCGCGCGGAGAAACTATCTTTTTTCCCTTTTTTCTTAAACTTAGGAAATCCACGTCCTTGAATAGTTAAAAAGTTTTTAAACCCTCTCTCTAAATCTCTTAAGGCTTGCCCTTGGTGCACATTTAGATACTTCATAGTACCAGGGATTTTGACTTTTGACTTCAGCAACTAAACGTTTATGCAAAGTGATAGCACTCAGTCGTTTCTTGGTTTCTTGGTACTCAGAAATACAAGTAGCTAATCCCCAGTTATAAGCATGACGTGCTACACCTGCGTGTTTGGCAAGTAAGGTTTTTTGCTTATTATTAACTTTGAGTTTAGTCTTTATTGACTTCCTGCACAATTGGTAAACCACCTCTTTTTAAGAGTTAAATTTATTAGACATAAATATAGTATACCAGAGTAAATGTCTAATTGTATATAATTTTGTCCAATTATTTTAATACTTAAGATAAGTAAGCCTCTCCAGACCAGATTAGTATCTTTTTTGCCCAACTCGTAGGTTTGGAAACAATGTGAAAAAGACCACCAGAGATACAAAGTAGGCTCACCCAGGCATGACCACCAATAACATCTTCGAGATTATCGACGCTAGCCATCCCAGTTATCGTCCAGCCATTAGGGCTAAAGCCAAACAAATAGCCGAAAATTATCACAGGGTCTAGGTTTGGCTGTACCAGTCGCACCTTTTCTATTAGTGGGTCATAAATACCGCCTAAAGCTGTTGCTTTAATCACCAGTAATGCGGCTCCAAGTCCCAACAGCACTAGATGAATACCCAGAATTGTTGTCATCTTATTGCCGTCTTCCCACTTGTAACCAAACCCTTTGATATCTAGCTCTTTCGGCCTTAAAACGGCATGATAGATACCTCCTGCCCCCAAAACGGCAGAGCTGATGAGATGCAGCATACCGATAACATAGTAAGGATAGGTATTGATTACCTGTCCGCCTGCTTCAATACCAATACCTAATGTTGCCAGATGGGGCAGTAAAATTAGATTTTGCTCATAAATTGGTAAGCTGGGGTCAAAGCGGGATAGTTCAAACAGGGTCATTGCACCTGCCCATAGGACAATCAAGCCGGCATGGGCTACATGGGCACCTAGTAGTTGTCCAGAGAGGTCTTTGAACCGAATATTACCTCCTAGTAAGGGTGCGCCTTCTTCCGGGGTAGCCTCAAAAGACCAGCCTAGCGATCGCCATGCAGGTGTCCAGAAAATTCCTTTGCTGTTATCTGTAGATGCAGGTGTTTCAACAGTGCTGCTGTCTTCATTGTCTAATGTTTGCATAGAAATTCTATCCTCAATCTTGCGGATATCAGCTTAAGAAGCCTCAATAGTAGTCCTAAGTAATTAGTAAAACATCCTAATAAGATAATCAAGCATTAAACTCAGATTCCTTTTACCTTAACCTGTTTCTTTGTTTGAGGATATTTGATTGATATACAACCAAAACAGAACTACTATTTGAGTTATATTATCAATAAGTTTTATCAATAAATAGAATATAAATTTTTATTAAGAAGTATGAGTAAGGTACAATTTTATAAGTAAGATTAATTTATGATATAGAAATCAGTAATCAAAAGTAGTGGTTAGGCAATTGGTAGTCAGCTTTTCCGTCGGCATTACAAGAAACACTACATAAATTACTCCAGACCTACAAATTTACTCCTTTCATACTCACCATTAAAAGCAAACGGTACTGCGTCAAGGAAGTGTGGTCCGGGTGGTCCGTGTGGGGAGACACTCGAAAGTAGGAGAAATAATTGTACCTGTATCTTTTTGGGAAGTGTCTGCCTTNGGAGACACTCGAAAGTAGGAGAAATAATTGTACCTGTATCTTTTTGGGAAGTGTCTGCCTTTCGTGCTAACTTTTTAGTCTCAAAGGCTGAAAAATTTGCACTTTTTTCGCGACCATGTGGTCGCTCAACCTTTATATATCTGTGCTTTTAGATTATATTGGCCAGCCCTACGCGACTGATCCCACACTTTACTGATGCACAACCAAGCAAACTAAGAATAGCGCATAAAGTCGAGGATAGCTAAACTACTACCAATGCGATCTATGAGCCTCTAAAAGTATCAAAGTATTGCTTCGTAACCACTACCGAAATTTAGGCAAGTTTATCAGATATTTACACTTTAACTACCTATACTTTTGATTTTTAAGCGTTTAGATTTAATCTTGGTTGATGACTTCCACAAGCGATCGCCCTGTATCAAAGTATGAACATTCCAATCATTGGAAGTTTTTGGATAATCACTACGATAATGTCCGCCTCTACTTTCAGCACGCGACATAGAACTTTTGAGAATTAAATAACCCAGATCTAAAAGATTGAGTGTTTCTGCTGTTATCCGCAACTGCTCTTCAGCATTAGTAGAATTTAATTCAATCATCTCGTTAGGCAAGAGATTAGCTAAAAATTTAACTATCTCGAAACTTGCCAAACTATCTCGCCAGCGGTTAACTTGATATAGTGCCTGATTTAACAATTCTTCGTGACGAGAAATTCCTGCACTTTCCCACATCAAACTTGGTAACATTTGCCGGATCGCCTCTATCTGTTCCATCTCCCTATTCCAGTCAGAGTTTATCTGAGAGATATCAGAATCTCGTGCTACCAAATTTGGCTCAATTTCAATGCGAGATAGTTGAGCCGCAAATATTAAACATTCTAACAAAGAATTACTAGCCAAACGGTTTGCACCGTGAACTCCTGTACTTGCTGTTTCTCCAATGGCATAAAGTCCGCGAATAGAAGTTTGACTCATTAAGTCACAAGCAACTCCTCCCATCCAATAATGAGCTGCTGGAGAGACTGGAATAGGTTCTTGAAAAACATCAATACCCCATTGTTGACAGACATTGATAATATTAGGAAATCTGTAGCGAATACGCTCTGGGCCAATTGGTCGCAAATCTAAATATACATGAGCATGAGTAGGGTCGCTAGAGGTTTTGTGCAAGTGGTGAAAAATAGCTCTACTGACAACATCCCTGGGAGCTAATTCTCCAGCAGCATGATAGTCAAAAGCAAAACGATAACCTTTTTCATCAATAAGATGCGCTCCCTCCCCTCGCACTGCTTCGCTAATCAAAAAATGAGGAGCGCCTGGTTTAGTCAAAGCAGTAGGATGAAATTGGAAAAATTCTAAGTCTCGTAAAATTGCCCCTGCACGCCACGCAATAGCAGTTCCATCTCCGGTACTGACTTCTGGGTTAGTAGTTTGGGCAAATATTTGACCGCCCCCACCTGTGGCGAGAACAACTACAGAAGATTTTAACCACTGAATTTTGCTTTGATGGAGAAGACTAATACCTTGAACCCGATCTTTTTGTGGAGCTAACCACAAATTTAATGCTATTGCTTGGGAAATAACCTGAATGTTTGGACGTTCTAGAACTTTAGCGACAAGTGTATCAATAATAGCTCGACCTGTGGTATCTGCGGAATGAAGTACGCGGGGGCGGGAGTGAGCAGCTTCTAAAGTCATTGCCAGTTTTTCTCCTTTGCGGTCGAAGGCAACTCCCATTTCTACTAGATGAGCGATCGCCTCCGCAGCATTCTCCACCATAAATTTTACTGCTTCATAGTCACACAAACCCACACCAGCTTTAAGGGTATCTTCTAGGTGTAAGAATGGATTATCCGATGGGTCAACAGCAGCAGCAATACCTCCCTGAGCATAGTTACTTGAACCCATGTTTATGGTATTTTTAGTAACTAAGGCGACTCGGAGATGAGTAGGTAAACAAAGGGCCGCATAAAGTCCTGCTGCACCCGAACCTACTACTATAACGTCAAAGTGGGGAGAAATACTTGGAGATTTTAATCTTGGCATTCGTAAAAGTATGTTTTGATATAGAATAACTTGGTGTACAATTTTTATGAGCAATATCTATGCCGGAGATGATTCAAGCAGATATAGCAGTTTGTTTGTGTCAAAGTTAAGTACATTAACCCATCTTGAAAGCAAGGCAAGATAAGAAAAACAAAAAAATTGACTACTGATATAGATGAGTTTGAGTTTTAATTGCTATAGCTATAATTACAACAATATCCCCCATATCCAAATTCAGGATGGGGTATAAAAAAATGTTGCTTCCAACAGTTAAATATTAGAGNAAAGTTAAGTACATTAACCCATCTTGAAAGCAAGGCAAGATAAGAAAAACAAAAAAATTGACTACTGATATAGATGAGTTTGAGTTTTAATTGCTATAGCTATAATTACAACAATATCCCCCATATCCAAATTCAGGATGGGGTATAAAAAAATGTTGCTTCCAACAGTTAAATATTAGAGATATTATAATTGATTTCTTCTGATTCAGCT
>NZ_LGSU01001446.1 GCF_002260545.1 Hydrocoleum sp. CS-953
AAATAATCTTCTAATTCGAGAACAAGATGAGGTGAAGGTACAAGATTTATGTGTGGAAGAAAAAGACCAATCATATGATTTAGTTTTTAAAACGTTGCCGAAAAAATAAGTACCCTAAATATTTGTAGAAAACACTTAATATAATTGGTATTATGTGGCAAAAAATAATTAAAAAGCTAGCTTGGAAATGGCGTGGTTTATTAGTTACTGCTCCTACTATTACTATCCTATTAATTGGGCTACATTTAACAGGCAGTTTACAAATATTTGAGTTAGCAGCATTCGATCAATTCATCAGATTTCGTCCCCAAAAACCTGTAGATCAAAGAATATTAATTGTCGGATTTAATGAATCAGATATACAAACTTTGGAGATGGCAATTTTATCAGATGAACTCCTTGCTGAGTTAATAGAAAACTTGAAAAAGCATCAGCCAGCAGCAATTGGTTTAGATATATATCGAGATTTACCAGAAGAACCAGGATATGAAAAATTAGTCAAAGTATTTGCATCTACACCAAATTTAATTGGTATTAGAAAGGTAGTTGGTAATCAAATTAATTCCCCTATTAATCCCCCACCAGTTTTAGATAAACTGAATCAAGTTGGTGCTAATGATATGCCTATGGATGCTGATAGTAAAATTAGGCGTTTCTTTTTATATTTGACAGATTCAGAAGGTAAAATAGTACCGAGTTTAGGATTGAAATTAGCGACAATTTATCTGGAAAAATTGAAAATATATCCTCGACCTTCAGCAGTTAATCCTGAAAATTTACAATTAGGAAAAGCTGTATTTATTCCTTTTGAAAATAATCATGGTGCTTATGTACAAACTAATGCTCAAGGATATCAAATAATTCTTAATTATCGCAGCCCAGAATATACATTTCAACAAGTTTCAGTGACTGATGTTTTAAACAATAAAATTACCCCTGAATTGGTGCGGGATAAAATTATTTTAATTGGCTCAATGGCAGAAAGTAAAAATGATTTATTTCTCACTCCTTACAGCAGTAAAATTATTGGGATTCCTGAAAGAATGTCAGGGGTAGAAATTCNAAATAATTCTTAATTATCGCAGCCCAGAATATACATTTCAACAAGTTTCAGTGACTGATGTTTTAAACAATAAAATTACCCCTGAATTGGTGCGGGATAAAATTATTTTAATTGGCTCAATGGCAGAAAGTAAAAATGATTTATTTCTCACTCCTTACAGCAGTAAAATTATTGGGATTCCTGAAAGAATGTCAGGGGTAGAAATTCATGCCAATGTCACAAGTCTGATTATTAGTTCTGCTCTTGGTGAGATGAATATTATTAAAATATTGCCGGAATATTTAGAATGGCTATGGATTCTTTTCTGGTCAACAGTAGGAGCAACTATTAGTTGGAAATGGCGTTATTCAGGAGGTTTTTCTCAATTTTCTGGGAAATCAATTATTACTTTATTTCTTGCTACTGGTGGGTTAGTTTATATCAGTTACTATGCTTTTATCTGGGGTTGGTGGATTCCGATAATTTCGCCATTTTTAGCTATTTGGTTGTCGGCGATCGCTATTACTGCTTTTGTTGCTAAAACTGCTGGATATATTCGTGATGTTTTTAGTCGTTATTTGACTGATGAAGTAGTAGCAAATTTATTAGAAAATCCTGATGGATTAAAATTAAATTGTCAACGACGAAAGGTGACAATTTTAATGTCTGACTTAAGAGGTTTTTCTGCTATATCTGAAAGGTCAGAACCAGAAACAATTTTTGCTATGTTGAATATTTACCTGGGGGAAATGACAGAAGTAATTAATCAATATGGTGGTACTATTGATGAATTTATTGGTGATGCAATTTTGGTTATTTTTGGCGCTCCTACCCAGAGAGAAGATGATGCAAAAAGAGCAGTTGCTTGTGCAGTAGCAATGCAAATAACAATGCCTAGCGTAAATGCTAAATTAAAGGAATTAGGTTTACCAGAAATTCAGATGGGAATTGGTGTTAATACGGGAGAAGTTGTAGTTGGAAATATTGGTAGTAATAGGAGGTCTAAGTATGGAGTTGTTGGTAGTAATATTAATTTAGCTTCTCGGATTGAATCTTATACAGTGGGAGGTGAAATTCTGATTTCAGGAAATACTCTTGAAGAAGTCAGTTCTATTGTCAAAATTGTGCAGCAAAAATCAGTAAAAATTAAAGGTTTTNTATGGAGTTGTTGGTAGTAATATTAATTTAGCTTCTCGGATTGAATCTTATACAGTGGGAGGTGAAATTCTGATTTCAGGAAATACTCTTGAAGAAGTCAGTTCTATTGTCAAAATTGTGCAGCAAAAATCAGTAAAAATTAAAGGTTTTCCTGAAGCTATCAATATTTATCAACTAGGAGGTATTTCCGGAAAATATAATTTGTTTCTACCTGTAAAATCAGAATTATTTGTAGATTTATTAGAAGCAGTTCCCATTCAGTTTGCAGTTATTGAAGGAAAGGAAATTAGTCAAGAATTAATGTCAGGAAGTTTAGTCAAAGTATCTACTAATTCTGCTGAAGTAAAATCTAATTATTTAGTAGATGTGATGAGTAATCTTCAGATTAATTTATTAAATAGAACTTTTCCAGGGAAAAAAATTGATTATATTTATGGGAAGGTAACAGGTCAAAAAGACGATCGAAGTGGATTTTATATACATTTTACTTCCCTATCTCCAGAAGTTGAAAAGATGTTNAGATGATAATTTGGGATTGTGGATACGAGAATATTTACATTTTTATCAGCAGGTGAGCATAAATAGACAGAATATTATACCAAATCTCAAAAGTAATGCTATACTTGGGAAATACTTCAGTTATCAATTAATTAGTACATACCAAATCATTCTTTTGCTAATTTGAGCTAATTTAATATTAATAAGACTTACGCAAAGACCATGTATGTAGCGTTCAAAACTATAACGTTATAGTTTTTTACCTCTATATATAGTACCTCTGCGTAAGTCGTGATTAATTATTGTGATGTTTACTTCTCTGTAGAGACCTTGCATCCAACGTCCCTAACTACTCCCCTATCCCCTGCTCAACAAAATGTAGAAAAGTTTTTGATAAATGCCATTAGAGGGCGGGTGAGTCAGAACTATATCGTCCTTAAATCAAGGCTTTCGGTTAAAACCTACATCCTGCACGTCAAAATGTAGTATGAAATAAGGAGTCAGGAGTCAGGAGTCAGGAGTCAGGAAAAAATCATAATAGTCAATAACAGCAAACAATTAATTAAGTATTGACAGCAGTTTTCATTTGGGTAGACCACAGTAGGGGCGTTTGCGGAGCATTCCGGAACGGAAATGGCCATGTGCTAACGCAAAGCTCCGCTTTATATGTCGCGCAGCAAAACGCCCCTNGCGTTTGCGGAGCATTCCGGAACGGAAATGGCCATGTGCTAACGCAAAGCTCCGCTTTATATGTCGCGCAGCAAAACGCCCCTACAGGATTTTTGCTTGTGAAGATGTGGTTCATCAATTTGAAAAGCGCTGTATGCTTAATATTTTCCTGATAATTTGACTCAGGAGAAAGTTAAATAAAGATAATTCGTAAAGTATAAATACCTACTAAACTACCAAATTATTATAATACTCTAGTGCTACAACTTGACGTGCGGAAGGTGGGTTGGAGAAATAGATAACATCAGGTCATCATCAAAACCTTGTAGGGACGTTCCATAGAACCTCCCTACTTACTCCCTACTCCCTCTTCTATCGAGAATAAGCTTGAACATATCTCAGTATGCCACGAGCAACCGCCTGCGCCATACGACTACGTTGAACAGGATCAGCAAGTATCCGAGAATCATAATTACCAGTGACAAAACCCACCTCTACCAAAACAGCAGGCATCTTAGTATGTCTTAGCACATGAAAACGCGCTCTCTTCACACCACGATTATTCATAGTCGGAAAAGCTTCCAACATACTATTCTGAATATACCCTGCTAGAGCACGCCCACTTTGGTAATAAAAAGTTTCTAAACCATTCACATCAGGACGACTCATACTAATAGCATTAGCATGAATACTCACAAACAAATCTGCTCCTACCCTATTAGCTAACTCTGACCGTGGTGGTAAATCTAAATCCCGGTCTGTCTTACGAGTCATAACCACTTGTATATTATTCTGTTCCAGGATTTGAGCTACCTCTAATGACATTGGCAAAACAATATCCTTCTCCCGCAAGCCCCCAATACCCACTCCACCTAAATCTGTCGGTCCCCCATGTCCGGGGTCTATAACTATCATTAGTCGTCCATCACGTTGAGGTAATCTATTGGGGAAAGGAAAACGAGGATAACGATTATTAGTATTAGGCCGTCGATTATTGCGACGAGGCCAAGGAAAAGGCCAGCGTCTCGGACGTAAATTGTCAGCAGAATTCTGAGGTAATCTATTCTGAGGTGGTGGATTTTGCGGTAATGAATTTCGGGACGATGAATTTTCCCGTGAGAATACTGAGGATCTTAAACTAGGAGATTGTTGTGTAGGATTTGTTGGCTTCCAACCTGGAGGTGCAGTTCCAATATTACCCCAACCCATAGGCAAAGATAACTGTTCGGCCGTAATCTGAGTTACTTCTGCAATTTTAACATTATTAATAGGCTTAACCAGAATTGTAACTGTTTCTGGATCTTCTTGACGTATTTTTGCCCAGACCAAAGGACTACCAACCTGTCGTCCTGGCAACTGCAATTTATCATCTACCTTAGCATTATATATAGTAATTCCATAAGCATCTGTTTCAGAATCCCAACCACTGGTATAATTTAGAGCTTGGTCTCCAGTAACCACCAACTCAGTACCATTTTTTAATTCTACTGACTTAAGCACCGCAAACCCAGTAGCTTGATTAATTGTAGGTGGTGCTTCTCCTTGAGNGTCGTCCTGGCAACTGCAATTTATCATCTACCTTAGCATTATATATAGTAATTCCATAAGCATCTGTTTCAGAATCCCAACCACTGGTATAATTTAGAGCTTGGTCTCCAGTAACCACCAACTCAGTACCATTTTTTAATTCTACTGACTTAAGCACCGCAAACCCAGTAGCTTGATTAATTGTAGGTGGTGCTTCTCCTTGAGGCCATACTGCTACTCCACCTGCATAAGCACGAGCTTGCCATTCAGTTTGCGTATCTGGCATACTTAGTGTCAGCCGAACTACTGCTGGTGCAGTTGAAAGTTGAGTTAATTGAGTAATTGTTAATCCAGATTCATTAAATCTTTGATTTGGTTTGACATCCCTGGCTGTGAGAGTAGCATTCAGGACATCAATAGTCATCCAGGTACGGTCAACACTCTTCTTCAGTTCAATTTCTGGTAATTTACCACTTGTTTTGAGAACTACTCCCTCTTTTTTTACTTGGACATCTTCTACAAGAGTTGGTGTGCCATTAGTGGCATTTGAATTAAAGGAAGAAGAANAATCTTTGATTTGGTTTGACATCCCTGGCTGTGAGAGTAGCATTCAGGACATCAATAGTCATCCAGGTACGGTCAACACTCTTCTTCAGTTCAATTTCTGGTAATTTACCACTTGTTTTGAGAACTACTCCCTCTTTTTTTACTTGGACATCTTCTACAAGAGTTGGTGTGCCATTAGTGGCATTTGAATTAAAGGAAGAAGAATTATTCAGTCTTTGTCTATTTTGATTGTTTGGTCTTTCTGTTCTGCGAAGAATTAGGGGCGAACGTGGAGGTGGTGGAGCTGAAGACTGGGAACTTTGGAGAGGTAGGGGCGAACGTGGAGGTGGTGGAGCTGAAGACTGGGAACTTTGGAGAGGTAGGNGTGGTGGAGCTGAAGACTGGGAACTTTGGAGAGGTAGGGGCGAACGTGGAGGTGGTGGAGCTGAAGACTGGGAACTTTGGAGAGGTAGGGGCGAACGTGGAGGTAGTGGGGGTGGAGACTGAGGTGCAATATTAATATTTGTACTAGAGGTAATTTTTTGAGGCGTTGGTATTTGTACAGTCCATTGGCTAGGAGAAATACCTCGAAATTGTACTTGTTTTGGGTCAATAGTATAACCATTGTTTAGTTCTACTACTATCCGAGCTGTTTGAGAATTAAATTGTCCTACTCTAATTGCTTTAATTGCCCCACCCACAACTTGAGAAGTTCTTATACCACCTAAAGTTGTTCCTGGCAAATCTATAATTAACCGAGTTGGATTAGTAATTAATTGGGCTTTTGGCTGAACACCACCTTCTGTAGTAAAGGATAGTTGGTTCTGGTTGACTCTAAATTGCCAAGATTCTAGGGTTGCAGCTTCGGAGGGACTTCCTAAGACAAAAACACTGAGTATACTGGGAAGTAACCAGCGCAACATAAGGTTTTTCCCTAGTTGGGTACTGTTAAGAAAGATCAAACGATTTCCTGGATATATATTTTTCATATCAAGTCTAATACTTTAATTTAACCCTCTAAATCAATATAAATATATTCATTTCACTTGTATGGTTATTTATGAATAGAATATCATTAGCTTATAACCATTTACTTCTACACCCAAATAACCACTTCAATAATGATTGTGAGGATTACTAGAGGGACATACTATCATATATTTTTCTCAATGGTTGTTAGTCATTCCAGATATATCTAAATTTTTTTTTGATTAATATTTTGGATTTTTTGTTAATAGCCCTAGAGATTATATCAAATCCAGTACCATTGGTTTCATTAATTGATAATTGATAATTGATAATTGATAATTATGTTTGCGTTCCGCAAAGCTTGACCTTTGTCATGCTCCGCATTTCCTGACGGAATGCTCCGCTTTCCATGTCGGCGACAGCCGAAAAGCGAAACAAAAATAATTAGGGTTTGCTGAATAAGTCTTTTTTAAGGAGTAGGGGAGTAATTTTTTTGCTCAACTATGCACCCAAAATCCTAACTTTTTGATTTTTCGGGAACCGTGCATAAAGAGCTGAAAACTAGGTACTTTGTTCCCAACATAAAAAGGCTAAAACCTTTATATGTCAATGCTTTGAGATTTAATCAGCAAGCCCTAATTAATTATCAATTAGATATAGCAGTTCTCATAATGGTGAGGTACAAAATTCTAGCTTTGAGGGAACAGGGAACAGGGAACAGGGAACAGGGAATAGGGAATAGGGAATAGGGAGTAATGAAAAGATAAAAAGATAAAAAGATAACTGTACTTCACGCTTCTTGGGAAACGCTATATCTCCAGAAAAGAGGAAATATGGAATAGAGAATAGGGAATAAGGGGGAAAGAATTGATGATTTATCTACGATAATTAATTGAATTTTTTATTGTTGGAGATGTCTATTATCAATTATCAATTATCAATTATCAATTATCAATTATCCATTAACGACATCTTTTTCAAGTATTTTAAAGTGCAGACAACAATCTCGCCCCTGTTGTTTAGCCTGATATAAAGCTTGATCGGCTTCAAGTATCAATTCCTGGGGTGTTCGATCAACTAATGGTATCTGAGTAGCAATACCCAAACTTAAGGTAACTATTTGTTTTTCACTTCTATAATTAGGAATACCTAAATCCTTAATTGCTGATTGAATCTGTTCCGCGACTACAGAAGCTCCATTTTCATCAGTATTTGGCAAAATCACAGCAAATTCTTCTCCTCCATAGCGAGCTAACAAGTCTACAGGGCGTTTCACAATTTCTTTGGCAGTCTGAGCTATTTTAACCAAGCATTGATCTCCTGCTTGATGACCATAAAAATCATTGTACAATTTGAAATGATCGACATCAAACATAATTAGAGATAAACATTGCTTTTCTCTTACCAGTCTTCTCCATTCCAGATCTAAAAATTCATCAAAGTAACGGCGGTTAGGAATTTGAGTTAAACCATCAACTCGAGCCAGATTTTCTAATTTATAATTTGCTTCCTGAAATGCATCAAGGGTTTTGGCTAATTCCTCTGCTTGAGAACGGGTTTGAGCTAATAAATGGGAATGCTCCAAAGCAACACTAAACTGAGCTGCGAGTTGTTTAACAAATCGAATTTCATTTTCAGTCCATTTACGGGTATTTTCACACTGATGAATACATAATAATCCCCATAATGTTGAACCTATCATTAAAGGTACAATTATTTGTGCCTTAATTTGAAATTTCTCTAACAGTTTAAGATGACAATCTTTTAAACCTGCATTGTAAATATCATCTAGCACTTGTATACGTTCCTTTTGATACTGAATGGCGAACTGTTCACCAAAACAATTATCCTGGACTTTGTGCAAAAGCGCAGAGTTATAAGCTGGTAAAACACTTTCAGCAACAAACTCACCAAAGCAGTAGTTACTACCTGGGTCAAAGTGGAATAACCCAACGCGATCGCACAGCAAAGCTTTTCTAATTTCTTTGACAGTAGTTTGACATAAGGTATCAAAGTCTAAAGACTCACGAATTTCTGAGATTAAGTTAAATAAAATTGTTTGTTGCTGGCTATTTTCTCGCAAATATTTTGCTTTTTGTTCTACTTCAGCGAGTTGTTCTGCTTGCTGTAGAGCAATACCTAATTGGGCAGAAACTTGAGTCAAAAATTTAACTTCGGAAACTTGCCAATTATTGGGTCTAGAATGTTGATAGGCAGCCAAAATTCCCCACAGTTTTTGTTTGACAAAAATAGGAGCAGTTGCGAAGGCTCGGATATGAAATTGTTCCAACATTTCAAGATGGCATTGAGACAACCCTGCTTTGTAAATATCTTCTACTACAAATGTTTCGTTATGAATATACCTACCACCTTCATGTTCTTGAAGATAAGAGTCATTCCAGATAGTGTTTTTGCCTAGTTTGCCATAATTATCCCAACTAGGTTCAGTAAATTCAAAGTCTCCAACAAACTGACCGCCCCAGTCTTCAGAAAAACGATATACTGAGACTCGTTCGACACCTAAAAGTCTACAAGTTTCTTTTGTAGTTGTGCGAAATATTGTTTCTAGGTCTAGAGATGCTCTAATCTTACTAATGACTTGATATATTGCCCTTTGGTGTGCAGATATTTGCTCTAATTGTTCTGTTTTTTGGTATAGTTGATATTCTAAATGCTCAATAGTTGGTAATCCCAATAACTTAGATATTTTATTAATTATTGGGCGGCATAAGGTAGCTAATATAGATTGAGTTTTTCTGTTATTCATCCGTTGTTTGACTGAATATTCTAACATATAGCTTTTCTTGGTTATATATTGTCAACATTTTAGGGTTTTAGGAAAGAGGTTGAAAGTATCTCTATTCCATGAGAAATCCTATTTAAACAAGATAGCAGAAAAAATCTCTATAAGCTATATATACCTTTGAAGCATGGATTTTTATAGCAAATCTGTGATCTAATTATCTGCTCTTTTTTCTGTTAGCTATCAGATTTATTTGGATCTTATTTGATGCTACGAATAAAAAAAGAATGTTATACCAATTTCATGGAATATTGCTACAGTGGCTCTGTTTTTAGGAGTTAGGAGTTCATTAATTGATAATTAATAATGGATAATTACCTCTTTAATAAGGAAGGAGTAAGAAGCAAGAAAGAAGCAAGAAAGAAGAAGCAAGAAAGAATAAGTAATACCATTTCTCAAAAATCTTGCTATATTTGATTGGGTGGAGGAGGGACGTTGCATAAGGGCGTCCGTACGGGAGTGTGGGAGGAGGGAAGGGACGTTGCATAAGGGCGTCCGTACACAGAAGAATAATGAACATTAACTGGATAATAATTAGGGAATCATTTATTTTATTTGTATTAATTACTTAATAACTGAAGTGTCACTCAAGTATAGCCTTAATGCATGGGAATTGGTATAAGAAGTCATGAAGTGAAAACCGCTATAAAAGTATGAATTTTGATTTATATCCCCCTTAGCCCCCTTGAAAAGCTTTTTTTTATAAACATTTTTCTTAACATAAAACTTGACAAAATAGGTGAGTTATACCAATTCCTAAAAGTAACGCAAGACCTTGAATAACACTTCAGTTATGAAGTAATTACCTTAGTTTAATTACTTTTTTGTTAGTTTTAGCAATCTTTTGCATTAATTATTCTTGTTTGTACGGACGTTGCACAGGCAAAAATGCGTTTTCCGTTCCGGAATGCTCCGCTNCTTGAATAACACTTCAGTTATGAAGTAATTACCTTAGTTTAATTACTTTTTTGTTAGTTTTAGCAATCTTTTGCATTAATTATTCTTGTTTGTACGGACGTTGCACAGGCAAAAATGCGTTTTCCGTTCCGGAATGCTCCGCTTTCCATGTTGCGCAGCAAAACGTCCCTACCTTCCCCCACTCCCCCACTCCCCTACTTCAATCAAATGTAGAAAAGTTTTTCAGAAATGGTATTACTCCTTTGATAATTTTGACTTATTGTGGAAGTAGGGAATAAGGAATAGGAAACATAAAATAAGGCAAATTAGCTCCTTTTAAAGGAACAGTATTTTCTCATCTACTTGATTTTTTTCAGAAAATTATTACTTGTACACTGCTACGAAAAAGTAAAGTTGAATCTGCTGTAAATACTGAAATTGAGTCAGCTATTACTTTTGACTTTTGACTTTTGACTTTTGACTTCCCCATAGCACTGTAGACTGGGTATGTAGAGATGGAAAAAATCCCATGAAAAAATCATCTAAAGCTAAAGGTCGCCTGGTGTGGAATCATTCAACCCATATCGACGGGTTAATCCCAATTTTAGAGAAACTAACCCAACACCAGGGTATTGAAACTGTTACTCCGGGAGTNTGTAGAGATGGAAAAAATCCCATGAAAAAATCATCTAAAGCTAAAGGTCGCCTGGTGTGGAATCATTCAACCCATATCGACGGGTTAATCCCAATTTTAGAGAAACTAACCCAACACCAGGGTATTGAAACTGTTACTCCGGGAGTTATCAGTAGGTCTAGAAGTCACATTCCCCAGATGAAGCTCAAAGTATCAGTACCTATTAGGGGTGGTTTTAAACTTATTGCTAGACAAGGAAAAACAGTACAAGAAGTATTTATGTTAACCAGTTTAGCTCAAGAAGATTTAGAAGAGGCGATCGCTCAAGTCTTAGCTAAATAAATATACTTCCTGTCCTATTTTTCGTAGATGTATTTGGAAAAGCTTATTCATAAAAGCCTGCACTTTCCCAACATAAGTGTAGGCTCTTATATTTTTTCTGACAACTGCTATACCTTAGAGGATGAAATTTTGACCTCTATCTTAATCCAACTTCGATAATTTCACTTTTAAACCATCACGAGGATGAGGTGTAGGTACTGCAACTAAACTTAAGTCTTGTTCTGGTAAAAGTTCCCATTCATAACTCTGCAACAACTTTGCTGCAAAAATTTTCATCTCCAAGCGAGCAAACTCTTTACCCAAACATTCCCGCATTCCACCACCAAAGGGAATATAACCAAATACTTTTTGTTTATCTACAGCATTTTCTGGAGCAAAACGTTCGGGGTCAAAATTTTTATAGTCTGGGTAGAGAGTCTCATCTTGATGAGTCTTACCAATTTGATACTGAACTAACCAACCTTTAGGAATTGAATATCCGCCAAATTCACAGTCTTGAATTACTTGTCGGAACCCACCCCCCACAGGTGGAGTTAATCTCAATACTTCTTTGAGAACTTGTTCAAGATAAGTCATTTGTTTGAGACTTTCTGTAGTTAGGGGTTCTGTAGAAGAAAACTGCTTTTGTTCTTCACGAGCGCGGGTAAGTACATCTGAGTGTTGACTTATTAATAGACAGAAGGAAGCAACTGCCGAAGTTAAGGTTTCGTGACCAGCAAACAACAACAATAATATCTGGTCTTTCAATTCATCCAAAGGTAAACTATTACCCTCTTCATCCCGTGCTTGCAAAAGTATTCCCAAAGCATCCTCACCAAAGTTTTCCTTTTGCTGTCGTTGCAGAATAATCTCTTCAATATGTTGTAATAACTTTTGCCGACAACGGAGTGCTTTACCGAATCTTGTCCAAGGTAATGATAGAGGAATAGAAAATAAACCTTTTACCCACTCTTCAAATAAACCAGCTAATTTTGTCTGGGAACCACCATCACTACCCATAAATAAACGGCTAGCAATATCAAAGGTATTGTAAAGTTTTGCCGAATCAATAGAAAGATCTAGAAATCTATCAACTTTTATCCATCTTTGACATGCGAAAAGGTTTATTAGATATAATAGTGCCAAATGTGTAAAACATAAACTTGCCAACAGCCATTGACCTAATTNGTATTGTAAAGTTTTGCCGAATCAATAGAAAGATCTAGAAATCTATCAACTTTTATCCATCTTTGACATGCGAAAAGGTTTATTAGATATAATAGTGCCAAATGTGTAAAACATAAACTTGCCAACAGCCATTGACCTAATTTTAAATGGGTGAAAATCCTTTCTAGCTGCGGAAGACATAAGTCTATAGCCTCCCTCGTAGTTAAACCTATAAATCTAGAAAAGCAGAAGTAAAATTAGCGAGGTAATAACAAAGGCAGATCGTAAAGTAGTCCCAAACGCTATTAGCAATGGGATAGAGGGTGTTGTAGTTCATCCAAGATTAATTAATTTGGTCTGAACTGAATATTAGAATATTTTTCTATATATTTAGAAACTATAATCACGAATTTCAGGATACCAAGTCAAGGTACCCATTTCTGCCCACTTCTCCAGATACTTAGCAGTCATAGTTTCCATTGTGGGAGTGTAATTTGCCAAAGCTCTTGGTTGAAAAGCTTGTGCCAAAAGTCTACGCCGTTGCTGGTGGACACTACCTTGTTGGACAGATAGGGAATCAGGGCCTAATAAAATCCTGGTACTTTTTGGCCAAGTAGCAGTAAAGTATTTATTTTCATTGGAAAACAGAAACTGATTAGCTTCTGCTCCAGCTAAAAATATTGTGGGGTAAGCATTCAGCCGTCAGCAATCAGCTATCAGCTATTGCTATTGATATGGAATAATATCATGTCCGGTAGCATCGGTATTGTAAGGTAAGGGTAAGGAAGAAGGAAGAAGGAAGAAGGAAGAAGGCTTTAATTACCTACAAAAGAAGGTTTAAGAGCTAGAAAAAACTTAAATTTCCTGTAGTTATTCACCCTGGGGTTTACACGCTCCGATACCAGCGGACATGATATAAAAGCTTGATTTCCACCATTTTCTTCAGGGATATTATTAAACCAGAATTCAACTTACTACAAAAAAAGTCTAAAAGTTAGCTGTATATTGATTTTCAAGGCGAGATATTATTGCTGAAAGCTGAGAGCTGACAGCTAATAGCTGAATGCTTACATTGTAGGAGTGCCAAAAATATGACTTTTGTAGATTTTTCCATACTTTTTTTCACGTTTTTCAGCGAAGTTGTCATCATTTAAAAAACTAATAGTTTCACCCACAAGAGGTAAACCAAAATTGCCTGGTGGTAAAGGTAATTTAGTATTTGTGCTAGTCATAGAAATTTTATTCTCACTTGTACTTTTTTTTAACATATTTATACACAATTCAATCAATACGATTAGATTAAAAAATATTCCTTATTTGGGAGATGCAATTGCTACTTATG
>NZ_LGSU01001447.1 GCF_002260545.1 Hydrocoleum sp. CS-953
ATGACGTAAATTTTCCACTACTAATACTAAAGAATTGAGCAATTTTTTCTGTTGATTAGACATTTCAGTATTAGCAAATAATGGTTTTGCTTCTGGATATGCCATAAATAGATTTTCAGAGAAACTAGCAGCAAATTATTCTCCGTAAGGTTTGATTTTCTCAAAACTATTTTCGATTACTTCTATAGGTAACTCAACTTTAGATTTGGTTATTTCAATCTCTGAATTAATGTTAATTTTAGGAGGTATTATCTGTGCTTCTTCCTGTGTTTCTATTTCTTCTTTTATGTCTGGCAGAAATTGATAATTTGCTCCTTTTAACATCAATTTAGCAATTCCACGATAAGCAGAAACCCAAGCTGCTTTAACTTCAGAATTCCAATTTTCTTGAAGATACTCCTTTAAAGTCTCTAGTAATGCTTTACCAACTGCTGGATAATGTTGCTGTAAAACTCCATAATTAACGTGTCGCGCTCCTAACGCTTCTATAACTCCTTTTAATACTTCTCCATGTCGCAGATTTTCCACTACTAAAATTAGAGCATCAAGCAACTTTTTCTGTTGCTTCTCCATATCAGTATTAACAAACAGTGGTTTTAATTCTGGATATTCTCTGAATAAATTTACATAAAAACTGGCTGCAAATTTCTCTGCATTCGGTTTTATTTGTGCAAAGGTTTGTTCTATAATTTCAATTTTTGACCCCATTTTTTATGCACCACATTAAATATTAAATATTAATTATTCTCGTAAAGAATAAATATCTCAAAATAATTTTAATTTTAGCAACTTAACAGGGATTTTCAGGTCAATGAACCACATAAAAAAAATGATAACTTTGTAGGGACGTTGTATGCAACGTCCCTACTATCCAAATGAAAACCGCTGTAGGTAAATACAGTGCTTTCTGTTGTTATGAAGTACACCAGTAGCGGGCAAGATATCTACAAGATTTTCATCATTTGCCCGAAATATGCTGTATATTTTGTCTTGAATAATTTGATGTAGGAATATTCCATAGAACATTCCTACAAGAATACGAAATTAATCCCTAATTATCCAAACATCGCATCATTTAACTATACCAGAATGACCTTCTATATTTCCTACTGGTTCAAATTTCCCACCCAGGTATTCTGCTAAAAATTCCTCAGCGATCGCGTAAAAATGTAGACGGTTTTCTGGACGAGCAAAACCATGTCCTTCATCTGTATATAAAGCATATTTTACAGGTTTACCAGCATCTTCCATTGCCTTAACAATTTGTTCGCTTTCTGACTCCTTCACCCGTGGGTCATTCGCACCTTGACCTATTAATAAAGGTTTCTGAATTTTATCCACAAAAAACAGAGGCGATCGCGACTTCAAAAATTCTGGTTCTGTTTCAATATCTCCCATGCGATGACTAAAGATTTTCTTCAGAGGTTCCCAATAAGGAGGAATAGTTTCCATTAGAGTAATCAAATTACTCGGCCCGACAATATCCACACCAGCAGCAAACACTTCCGGGGTAAAAGTCAATCCTGCTAATGTTGCATAACCACCATAAGAACCACCCATGATAGCAATTTTATCCTTGTCGGCAATACTATTTTCGACTAACCAGTTAACTCCATCAATTAGATCATCGTGCATTTTCGCTCCCCATTCCCGGTTGCCAGCATTGAGAAAATCTTTACCGTAACCAGTCGAACCCCGGAAATTAATCTGCAATACCACATAACCTCGGTTAGCTAACCATTGAGCTTGCGGTCTATAACCCCAAGTATCCCGCGCCCAAGGTCCGCCATGCACTAAAAGCACTGCGGAAGTTGGAGTAGCAACTCCCACAGGTTTAGTTAAGTATCCATGAATAGTTAGACCATCCCTAGCAGTATAGGAAACCGGTTCCATAGAAGCTAACTGTAAACCTTCCAGTTGTGGTTGGTTCGTAAACAAAAACGTTGTAGTTTTGGCAGTGCGGTCGTAGGCATAATAATAAACTGGTCCGTCATCAGTGAAATAAGCGACTAACCAGTTTAGATCGTTGAGAGTGCGGTCTACGATGCGAAACTCTCCTTTGTGAGCTGCTTTCAGAAATTCAAAATCTGCAACAATACTATCGTCTAAAATTTGCCATTCTAATTTGTCTTTGTAGAAACCTACTGCTTCAATGTTACGAGTAGTAGGATGAATGATAGCGCTACTAAAATCATATTGGGAGTCTTCAGCAACTACCTTTTCTTGACGAGCAGCGAGGTCGATAGCAAGTAGACGTNCGAAACTCTCCTTTGTGAGCTGCTTTCAGAAATTCAAAATCTGCAACAATACTATCGTCTAAAATTTGCCATTCTAATTTGTCTTTGTAGAAACCTACTGCTTCAATGTTACGAGTAGTAGGATGAATGATAGCGCTACTAAAATCATATTGGGAGTCTTCAGCAACTACCTTTTCTTGACGAGCAGCGAGGTCGATAGCAAGTAGACGTTGAGCATTAGCATCGTGATTACCTGATATATAGAGAATTTTGCCATCATCAGAAAACATAACTGGACTACCTTCTTCATCTGGCCCCCAGTGGCGCATAGTTTCCCATGATTTTTCTGTAGTTTCCCTATAAACTATCTCGGAACCTCCATCCTGAGTTCTAGCGATCGCTGCCCGGACTTGAAATTGAGCATCAGCAGTCCAACCAACGATATTGCCTGGGTTGTGAGTGTCAAATTCTACTGCACCATTATTGAGGTTGATGCGGTAAACATCGAAGCTTTGGGGGTTTTTCAGGTTCAATCCCACCAATATTTGGTCGGGAAAATTATGATCTATATCTACTATGTCTGCTTTAACTCCTTGGAATGGAGTCAAGTCGCGCACTATATTTGATTGAATATTTACTTGATAGAGATGAAAATTTTCATCACCATCAGCATCTTGGAGGTATATCAGTTGGTCTTCGTTGTAAGTCCAAAGATAGATCCGAATACCTCGTTTTTTGTCGGCAGTAACTTGGCGATCGTCTTCTTTACCTACAGTTCGTACCCATACTTGCAAAACGTTTTTTTCATCTGGAGCAATGTAGGCAAGATATTTACCATCGGGGGACAGTTTTGGGTTAGTCCGTTCGGGGTTGCCAAATAAAATGTCACGGGAAATGAGAGGTGGAAGTTGAGTCATTTCAGTTATTAGTTATAAGTTATAAATGGTATTAAATATATTTTACCTTGATACTTCACTTTACATTTTGTAATATTTACCTACAATATATGTAGTGTAAACCTACCTTGACTTTTTATGTTATTACAAGCTAATCAACGGACAAAGTTAGATGATTCTGACGATCGCTTATTTTATTCTTTTCCCAGGTTTGTCACCCATGTGGATGAAGGGTTTATTGATCAGTTGACCAATTTATATCGCGATCGCCTCCAACCTAATACTCGAATTTTAGATATGATGAGTAGTTGGATTTCTCATTTACCGGAAGAAGTGGAATTTGCCCATGTTGAAGGACATGGTATGAATGAGGAGGAGTTGGTAAAAAATCGTCAACTAAATCATTACTTTGTTCAAAATTTGAATCAGGATTTAAAAATACCTTTCCCGGACAAAGATTTTGATGCTGTACTCAACTGTGTTTCGATTCAATATTTGCAATATCCTGATGCTATATTTTATGAAATTCATCGTATTCTTAAACCTGGTGGGATAGCAATTATGAGCTTTTCTAATCGGATGTTTGCTCAGAAGGCAATTAGTGCTTGGCGAGATAATTCGGAAGAGGGAAGAGTAGAGTTAGTAAAGAGTTATTTTAACTCTGTAAAAAATGCTAATGGTGTTCCTGGTTTTAGTCAAGTAGAAGTAATTTCTCAAAAGTCAAATGTACCTAGTTTTTTACAGATGTTAGGTTTAGGAGGAGGCGATCCTTTTTATGTTGTAATTGCTTATCGTCAGATTTAATATTAAACCAGAAAGATAAGAGTCTATGTTGTAGGGGCGAATGGCCATTTGCCTCTACACATTCTATAATTATTGAGGGAAAGTTTGTCAGTCAAAATTATCAAGGTATAATAATTTTTGACAAACCTAATAAAATGTGATAATGCCCAAAGTAATTTAGTGTAGATATGCAATTTAATGAAGATGAAATTTTATTGATTAAGCTGTGTAAGGGACTTGTAGAAATTTGCGATCGCATTAATCGTGGGGAACCTGCCTATCAGGTTGATGCTCCACAGCCATTTCCACAGCCATTATATGAAGCTTTTCAAGCATTAACTTTAAAATGGATAGAGCGAGATGGTGAAATAAAACATCCATCTATACTATCTATGGTAGAGGCAGCTAGAAATTCAGTAGAAGCAGTAGAAGCTGACTTTTCAGAATCTTTTGACGATCCAGACGAACCTTTGATTGAAGATCAAAATCGGCCATCGGATGAGTGTGAGGCGTGGGCAAGCGAATTTGCTTTAAACTTAGAACGGGAACAGAATCAGAGCTATATCCCACGTCTGATGGTAGAAATACAACGACTTAATTTACCATACAGTACATATACATTGTTTCGTCGCTTCATTGCTGAAAATCCATTCCCTTCGGAGTTTACTATTGCTAACTTTATAGACAAAAACCCTGATGTTGAATCAGTGAAAGGTTTGTTAATGGAAGCTTATCGGGAAGCACCACCTCAATCTCAATCAGTACCACTATGCNTCCCACGTCTGATGGTAGAAATACAACGACTTAATTTACCATACAGTACATATACATTGTTTCGTCGCTTCATTGCTGAAAATCCATTCCCTTCGGAGTTTACTATTGCTAACTTTATAGACAAAAACCCTGATGTTGAATCAGTGAAAGGTTTGTTAATGGAAGCTTATCGGGAAGCACCACCTCAATCTCAATCAGTACCACTATGCAAAGTATGTGGAGGATATTTAGATTGTGCAGCACGAGAAATAGAGGGGTGTTGTGAACCTTTAGAGAGGCGTGTCGATAGGACTCCAATTGTAGATACTGTTATCTGTGTTATTAGACCTTCTTTCATTGAGTTGCGGTTGGTTGAAACTCTAGAAAAGATTGGAAAAAAGCATGGTTTACAGGTCGAGTTATGGCCTCAAATGGATAAAGCTGATTTAACAGTAACGTTACCAAAAGGAGATGTGTGGGCGATCGATGCTAAAGATTGGGGAAGTGCTACTAAGTTAGCAAAAGAGTTAAATGAAGATACAATACCCGATATTGGGCAATCTCAGTCATTCTTTGTAGTGCCAGATTATCGTTGGAACGATCTGAAATATCAAGCCGCCTTTAAAAGCCGTTATCAAGGGAATATCCCTGTTTTATCAGAATCAGAATTTATTAAGCGTATTAAGAAGGAGATTAAATGAGGGATAGAACACGTTGGATAGAAAAGCTAAGAAAAGCAATGGAAAAAATGCCACGGATAGCCATGAGTTTTTCTGATTTTGCTCGCACAGAATTAATCCTTTATGCTTTGCAGACTTATTTCCCTAATCAACCGATTCAGAAAGCACATCTTCTGATGCAGGGTTATCGGGAACCTGGTATAACAGAAACTCAATGGGAGATTATCAAGCACCTCCGACATTTAGTACCAGAATTTTGCAGTTCAATTAGTTGGGAAATAGCACTTCGTAGTTACAATGATATTGCCATAAGTGCTACTTCTGGATGGGTTGGTTTTAACATTGATTATACTGCCAATGCAATTACGCAAACTAGGAATATGGTAGTAACTAGATATGATTTGTACAATGCGACATTGACAAAACCACTGAAATTTCAAACAAAAAAATACAAACCAGCTCCAGCAGGAGACTATGAATTTAACATTAATCCACAAGAGATCGGAGTAGTCCGAATTTCCGAAAAGATTGCTAACATTGGAATACATCACGCTACCCAAGTTCCTAATATTATACTTTCTAGCGATCGCGAACCGATTAGAATTCCTTTGGGCGATCTGATTCAAAAGGGAACTCAACTTGAACCAATTTTAAAATATGATGCAGGACAAATCTTGAGTCAATCAAATTATTGGGATATTCAGCAAGATCGAACAGCTACAGAAATTGTTATCGATCGCCAAGGACATATTTTAGGTCCGACTGGTAGCGGAAAATCAACTCTAATTGATTGTATGGTGACATATTTAATTCAGGATGGTAAGCGAGTTGCAATTTCAACGAACAGTGTTGGTGAAGTTCAGGAGTGGCTAGAGTTTGCTGAAAAAGTTGGTATTAGAGCAGTGCCAATTATTGGAGAGTCAGAGCGACATAAGCATCTGAGCAGACTCAATCAAGCTGTAATGTTTAGCCATAAGCAGCAACCTTTCACTCATCCCGGTTTTCGATGGCTTGCCCAATGTTGCCCACTTTACGAACTTTCAGATATTAAAATTCCACAACCCTCAGCAGAGCAAAGAAATAGACCACCTTGTTTTAAAAAACTACGAGATGTCAATGACCCCGATCCTTTTAATGGCTATGATTGCCCGATCGCTCCCATTTGTCCGAGACATATTAAAGCTTCTGAGTTAGAAGATGCTCAACTAATTGTGGGAACATTGCAAGGGTTTATTCAGAAAAATCTGTCTTCTCACGCTTTACAGGAAAATATCACCATACTTGAATATTTAGCTCTGACAACTGACTTGTTTATCATTGATGAAGTCGATCTTGCTCAACCTAAACTTGATGAGATATTTTACCCAACTTTAACCCTTGCTTCTTTTGATGATTCAACTGAGGATACTTGGACGCGAAAGGAGTCTTATCAAAATGTACATGGTAACAAGGGAGAAGTGGTTGTACTGGATAAATTCAACGATCCTTTCTTGGAACAGTCAGAAGACCAGCGACACTTGGTTAATCGAGTCATTGGCATTCTCATGTATTTGATGAGAAATATAAAGATCGCTAAAGGTATCAAGGGTAAATCTTCTGGTCAGGATATTNGAGGATACTTGGACGCGAAAGGAGTCTTATCAAAATGTACATGGTAACAAGGGAGAAGTGGTTGTACTGGATAAATTCAACGATCCTTTCTTGGAACAGTCAGAAGACCAGCGACACTTGGTTAATCGAGTCATTGGCATTCTCATGTATTTGATGAGAAATATAAAGATCGCTAAAGGTATCAAGGGTAAATCTTCTGGTCAGGATATTGAAAAGCTTTTAAAACAATACACTCACAAGGGAAGATTGTTTACTGACTGGACATTTTTTGACAAATTAGCCGAACAACTTTCAGGATTAGCTCATGCTAGAGCAGGCGTTGCTGATTTTTATAATTTGTATTTGTTGGCAACTGCTAAACTATTGAATGACAGATACTTGAGATTATTCAGTTTTTATTTTTATACTTTGGTTGAGCAACTCCAAAAAGTCAGACAACAAACTTTGGATGAACGCGAGGATCTCTACGAAAAATATCGTGAAATTTTTAAACGCATCCAAAACAATCCGAATTCACCTGATACTGTTGGTCTTAAGGATGCAGACAAACTAATAGTGTTTCGTTTAGCACTTGTCTCCGGTGCGTTACTAGCAGGAGATTTTTTACCAACTGTACCTCATCCAGAGTGCAAAAAGTTTATTGAACAAACAAAATGGGAGATCGAATTTGAAAAATTAGAATCTGATGCTGAACGCTTTATAGAAAATCTTGCCACACTTTTACAATTAGGGATTTATTCAGCCAAGTTACTCAGTACATTAGGGAAGCATATTTCTGCTAGACGGCAAGCTAGTGTTGACTTAGAAACAACTTTTCCATTAACTCCTCCAATTGATTTTAATGCCTTACTTCCTAATTCTCCGGTTGGATCGGTAACTAGCGCTCAATATGTTAAAGGACAACTGAAAATATATCGCGGAATTGCTGTAGGTAGGGCACTCTTGAGTCAATGGCATTCTATATTTAGTGTTGACGGTCTGACACCTGCCAATCTGTTAATTACTTCAGCAACGAGTTATTCAGGAGAATGTAAACAGTCTTATCCTTTTCATGTGCAACTAGAGCCTACATTATTAATTGAGCCACCGCCTGATAAAGCTAAAGCAGTAGCTAATGATAGTGAATTTTTCTATTGTCATTTTGTCGATGATACTGGCTCTCCTGTTTGGATATCTGGTAGTCAGGGAGATGACCGCTTAGAAAATATTAGTCGCATGATTACAGGGCTTTGTCGAGCCAGCAAACAAAGTAGAGCACTTATCGATCAATTTCAGGATTACTTGGTAGAAAATGTAGGAGGCGATCGCAAAAATTTACTTATTGTTACCAATAGTTATGCAGAGACAGAAGCGTTTTATAACTCCTTGAAATCTCCTTATAAAGAAAAAGCTTCCTATGTTGTTCGAGATGGTTATTGGAAATCAGATGAACAGGTAGCCAGGTCTAAACTTACAGAATTTCCAGGGCGTGAAAAGGAATTTTTGATCGCTCCAATGGGGGCAATATCTCGTGCTGTGAACCTAATGCACCCAGATACAAGAGAGCCTTTTTTTGGTGGGATGGCGATCGCTGTTAGGCAGCATCCTACTCCAGATGACAATCAATCTATAATTAGTGGAGTGAGTAAAGAAACAGTATATATTCTCGGTAGGCAGTCTGTTGAAACGATTCAGAGACGATCTCGACACGCACGAGACATACTTCTCGTAGTACCTCAAATCTTTTCTCGACTTCCTGATGAAATAGCTGAAATAGCCTTGAAAAATCCTCTAGTTTGGACATTAACTATCAACCTCACTCAATTGATTGGACGCACAACTAGGGGAGGTCGTAAAACAGTCATTTGGTTTATGGATGCTGCCTTCATGCCTGAAACTGCTAAGGGAAACCCATCGGGAGATTCACCGCAAAACTCAATCTTATTAGCTGCCCGTCAACTTTTAGAAGCTACCATTAATCAAGGTGGTACTTCTGGGCGATTAATTCAGACTTTATATGGTCCTGTTTATTACCCATTAACTAGATTAAAGCACTTTATTAACGGAACAAATTTATGACAAGACTGAATTATTTTCAACCCATCTACTTTAACTACCAGGAAAAGTTGATTAAGAACATCACTGGATATGTGATGTCATTTCCTAATCTGGATAAATTTAAGCTTCATTATGGCGATCCTGAAGAAAATGCTCCAACTACGCCTTTGCTTGAGACAATTCGGCTTCTACTACCACAAATTCGTTTAATTGACAAGTTGATGGTAGATGGTCAACCTAACCCAGCAGCTTTTTTTGCCTATAAAATTGTTCCACCAGAAGTTCTAGCTCTAATCTTTAGAAGATGGGTAAGAGTGTGCTATCCAGAGTCGGAACACAAAGCATTATTACCTCTGTGCGAGGATAGTCAGTTTGAATGGAGTGAGGCGACACCAGAACATCTTAAATATTGGGCACCATCTTGGGCGATCGCTCTACAACTTCATAAACACGAATATCAATTCAGAGACAATTCCTTTAAGTTTTTGTTTGGCCCCGGTTATAGAGNGGGTAAGAGTGTGCTATCCAGAGTCGGAACACAAAGCATTATTACCTCTGTGCGAGGATAGTCAGTTTGAATGGAGTGAGGCGACACCAGAACATCTTAAATATTGGGCACCATCTTGGGCGATCGCTCTACAACTTCATAAACACGAATATCAATTCAGAGACAATTCCTTTAAGTTTTTGTTTGGCCCCGGTTATAGAGCGAATACAGTTGAGCTTGTCTCTTGGCCTCCTTTTTCTTCTCCACGAGGTTATCGAGCATCTATTGCTGTGATTATCTCTACCCAGAGTGATATCGATCCTAAGAAAATCAATCTTCATTTTCAGATGAAACGTTGGGTTGTTAAGGGAGGGGAAAAATCAGAGGTTAGGCTACAGAAAAATACTACACGATGCTATGTGCGACGATTAAGTTCTTGGTTAAGCGACTACGATTTATTAGAACCTAACGCATTTACTACTTTAGCAGCAAATTACCATTTTGAGAATGGTGAATATACTCCTCAATGGAAAAATCAACCAGTTATAAAGATTTTAGAGCGTTTATCTGTGGATATTCCAGATATCAAAAGTCTTTTAGCTAATCCTACAGATTTTATTGAGACAAACCAGATGGATATTTTAATTCCTGCTAGAAGCTATCAAAAAGCAGGATGGGGAACGGGAGTACCATTTAGTGATGAGCGAAATTTACTAGAACAGATTCTAGATTTTTTACCGTCTGAAGCTACACTGACTGCTCCCTGGGTAAAAATTCTTATTGTTAAGGAACTTAAAAAATCAATTAGCCAGCGATTTCAGAAAACACCGAAAATTTCTAAACCCTCTAGCGGTAAGCTTCCTGAGATTAACGAAGAATTACAACAATTTTTAGTAGAACAAGCGAATAATATTAATAAAATTCTGGTCTGTTGCCGCACCCCAGAAGTCGGAGAAGCTATCGAACGAATTGCTAAACATTATTTTGGAGATAGTTTAACCTTAGAGTTTCAGTCATCACAGAGTTTAGCCGATCCAATCTCTGAAGAAAAATCTAAAAAACGAAATGAATTATTTCCTAAAACTAAACATATCAAGGAATTTGGTAAACACAATCAACCCGAATTTCCAGCCCCAATAATTGTAGAAATTCTACCTCCAGATCATCAGAGTTACTCCAAAGGTCAAGATCCATATCCTCATATAAAATCCATTTTACCACAATACAATCTTATTCCTCAATGTATTCTTTCTTCTGAAAATGTAAAAAGGAGTGATGAATTTGAAGAAGTTGAATCAGAGGATAAACTAGAGGAAAATATTGATAATCGCGCTCTTTCTGCTATTATTGATGCAATTTTGCCCTTTAACCAAGATTACCCTTTATCAATTTTTGAAGGTGAACTGTGCAAGGATAATACGGTTTATGCAGGTTTTTATGTAATTCGACGGAATAAGAAAACTGCTAATCAGAGCTTTAGTGAACCAGTTCTTGTATCAATCTACGAAAATCAAGTTCGTGTATTACTTCCAGCAAGAGATTTACAATTTCGTTCAATGCCTGATGCAATTTGTGAATTAGCAAGAAATAGAACGTCAAGATCTGATTCCAATAATCAAGTTATCAATAATGTGCTATCCAGATTAAGCGATCGCTATTCCAGTGCTGAGGATATATATTTATTTGCTCATGCTCAAAATGCTCGAAGTTATTGGACTTGGTTACAAGACAGCAAATTTGATCGAGAAAAGCCACCGTCTCGGAAAATTCATATTATCCGTATTCGCGACGAGACCAACTATGAAGCACCAGAGGGGTATAGGTTAACAACAAAAGAGGAGACATTTGAGGAAGAGAGTGCTTCTTTTGGACAGGGAATATTTATTCCACAAGACTGCAACATAGAGAAAGTGGAATTTACGCAAACTGTATTTAGTGTTGCTCAAAAGCCTGATACCAACAAACTTCCTAAGCAGATGAGTCGCTTTCAGAATAATCCATCACGGAATAAACCTTGGAAAGATCAACAAACTCGCGCTCATAATATTCTAGCTACTCCATCACCTGAAAATTTGAAACTGCATCATGCTATTACACATCATCTCCGAACCTGCCATTGGTGGACTGACGCTCAATCTAAATATCCTTTACCACTATCATTAGCTGAAAAGCTCAAAGAATGGTGTTTTAATGATGGTGAATCAGAAAATACAGACTAATTTTTGATATGAAAAAAAGGGAAGTAGTTCTCTACTTTCTAAACTTTAGTATACTTTTGAATTTGGGAGTCTAATTTTTAGACTCAGATTAATATCAAATCCCCTTCCTTTGCAGAATAAGGTTGTACTATCAGTATTGGCAAAAACTCACTCGTATGGTAGGGGTTTGGTCACCAAACCCCTACAAGGCATAAATTATACCGATACTACTGGATTTGATCTAACTTGCTAATTTTAATTTCAATAAAGTCAATCAATGTGGTATAAAAAGAAATGGGAATTATTTTAAATTCCTAACTGTCAAAAAATTTACGAATACTATTAATTTAATCATAGTGATTTCACAAGAAAATACATTTAACATACAAGAATTAGAAACTATTGTTGGCAAAGACAATATCAGTTTATGGGAAAATATCGACCCAACAAAACAACAACAAATCTCACAGGCGATCGCTCCCGACAACACTATTAACNGTATAAAAAGAAATGGGAATTATTTTAAATTCCTAACTGTCAAAAAATTTACGAATACTATTAATTTAATCATAGTGATTTCACAAGAAAATACATTTAACATACAAGAATTAGAAACTATTGTTGGCAAAGACAATATCAGTTTATGGGAAAATATCGACCCAACAAAACAACAACAAATCTCACAGGCGATCGCTCCCGACAACACTATTAACTGCATCATTTATCCAGAAACTCAAGCACAACTATCTGATGTGGTTGCTTGCTGCGCTAAAAATAATTGGGTAATATTACCTTGCGGTAGTGGTAGTAAAGTCAATTGGGGAGGGTTAGTCAAAGTCGATCCAACTAGTCACCACCAGGGAATAATAGTAGTCAGTAGCGATCGCCTCAACCGTCTCATCGAACACGCTGTCGGTGACTTAACTGTTACCGTGGAAGGGGGGATGAAATATGCAGAATTACAAGCAACCCTAGCAAAAGCAGGTCAATTTCTAGCGTTCGATCCTGCTTATCCAGAAACTGCAACTATTGGCGGTATTATTGCTACTGCTGACACTGGTTCTTTACGTCAACGCTACCGAGGCGTGCGAGATATGTTACTGGGTATTAGTTTCGTCCGTTCAGATGGAAAAATTGCTAAAGCAGGAGGACGAGTAGTCAAAAATGTTGCAGGTTACGATCTAATGAAATTATTTACAGGTGCTTACGGCACATTGGGTATTATTAGTCAAGTTACTTTTAGGGTTTATCCCATACAAGAAGCATCGGGAACTGTTGTTTTAGTAGGAGAAAAAAATAACATTGCCCAAGCAACTCAAACTTTATTATCTTCTGCATTAACACCTGTTGCCGTTGACTTACTTTCAAGTAATTTAGTTGAACAATTAGACTTAGGAAAAGGCGTAGGATTAATAGTAAGATTTCAAACCATAATAGACAGTGTTGAAGAACAATCTAATCGAGTATTAGAAGTAGGAGATAAATTAGGTTTAAATTCCACCAGATATCAGGATTATGAAGCAGAATTATGGGAAAAATTAAAACAGAAAATTTTGCATTCTCAGGAAAATACAGAAGTAATTTGTAAGATAGGAGTAATGCCTAATAAAGCTGTAGAAACTTTAAATAAACCAGGTCTAGAAACAGGTTTAGGATTAATTCATGCAGGTGTTGGTTTAGGAGAATTACACTTTAATTCAGTTACTCCTGAAACTATTATAGAATTACGGCGGTGGTGTGAATCTGTAGGTGGGTTTCTAACAGTTTTAGCAGCACCATTAGAGGTGAAAGAAAAACTTGATGTTTGGGGTTATAACCAAAATGCTCTTGATTTAATGCGTGGAATTAAACAGAAATTTGACCCTAAAAATATTCTGAAGCCACATTCTTTTGTGGGTGGAATTTAGGGGAGTAGGGGAGTAGGGG
>NZ_LGSU01001448.1 GCF_002260545.1 Hydrocoleum sp. CS-953
CTAATATTGTCTTGCCTTTTAAGAAACTATCAATTTCTTCAGGAAAAGGCATTGCAATTGCCTTGGCTTTAATAGTAAAATAAAAGGTTGAACCTCTGCTACCTACTTCTGATTTGACAAAGTAAGATGGTGGAGTTCCAGCAATATTTACTATAGATTCAGTCATATAAATATTGTCAATATTTATGTCATTTTTTTTGTTATTAATACCGCCATTGTCATCAATTTTGAACAGGGAGTTGTGTTTTTTGGCTTCTGGCAAATTATTGATTTCTACTGACTGAGAAACCACCCACATTTGACCGTCCATCATTTCACTTAATCTTTGACTAATGGCTAATCCTAAACCTGTACCACCATATTGTCTAGTTGTGGAAGCATCTACCTGAGAAAAAGCTTTAAATAAGCGATCCATTCGGTCTGGAGGAATACCAATACCTGTATCCTTAACGGCAAATTGTATTTCATAGTTTCCTGTAATTTTACCAGGAGTTTTAAAATTAGATATTTCTTCGTAATTTATCTCTTCTAAGAGACTATCTTCTTGATAATTTTCACCAATTTTTCTAGCACTTACAGAAACAACTACTTCTCCTATTTCTGTAAATTTAACAGCATTTCCTAACAAATTTACCAAGACTTGACGCAGCCTTGTCACGTCTCCCACAATCATTACTGGCACTGAATCATCAATTAAACAAGCCAGTTCTAAATTTTTATGTGCTGCCCTTGGTGCTAATAATTCTAGTGCCTCTTCAACACAGCTTCTAACATCCAAAGGACTGTGTTCTAATTCCAGTTTCCCAGACTCAATTTTAGTAAAGTCAAGAATATCATTAATAATAGTTAGCAGTGCATCCCCACTGGTGCGAATAGTCTCCACAAAATCTCGTTGTTCATGGGTTAATTCCATATCTAATAATAAACTTGTCATCCCAATTACACCATTCATTGGTGTCCGAATTTCGTGACTCATCATTGCTAAAAATTCGCTTTTCGCACGGTTAGCTACTTCTGCTGCTTCTCGCGCTTGTTCTAAAGCTTTATTCTGACTTTCTAATTCTTGTTTATGGGTAACTTCTGACTCTAATATTTGTGCTTGAGCTAATGTTAATCCTACCTGAGATGCCACCNTCATCCCAATTACACCATTCATTGGTGTCCGAATTTCGTGACTCATCATTGCTAAAAATTCGCTTTTCGCACGGTTAGCTACTTCTGCTGCTTCTCGCGCTTGTTCTAAAGCTTTATTCTGACTTTCTAATTCTTGTTTATGGGTAACTTCTGACTCTAATATTTGTGCTTGAGCTAATGTTAATCCTACCTGAGATGCCACCTCTTCTAATAAGTCTATTTCATCCTGTTTCCATTGACGCATATAATCACATTGATGTAAATTAATAATGCCATTTGGTTGTCCTTGATAGGAGGTACGAACTGCCAACATTGACCTAACTTTTAGCCTCCGGTACATCGGTGCGGATGATTTTAATAGAGGATCTGAAAATACATCTGGAGAGGCGATCGCTTTGTCTTCTGCTAATAATTGTTCTGTATGAGAATTGTAGGTAACAGCAATATCTAAATCCAATGTTGATTCATAGTTTGCTTCCAAATATTCAGCGACACAAGGTAGGTGTGGATAGGGTTCAGCAACATAGCTATGAATTGAACAACGGTTAACTCCAAATACTCTTCCAATTTGGGTAGCAGTAGTCTGAACAATTTCTTTAGTATCTAACTTTGAGCAAATTTCTTGGGTAATTTGTTTGAGTAATAAAAAGTGCTGATATTTTGTTTGCAAAGCTTCTGTCTCATCTTGTCGCAACAATTCACCGCCAATATAAGTTGCCATTAATTTTAAAACTTCTATATCTGTTGCACTCCATTTATTCTTGGCAAAACGACTGGTAAAACTAAGAGTACCATAAACTCTTCCTGAGACAAAAATTTTAGTACCAATATAAGATGCGACACGACGCACAGTATAAGCTGGATGATGTCGCCACTGAGAATCTTTAGCTGATTCGATTGCGAGGGGTTCATTGTATCGCAATACTTCCCGGTCAAATGTTTGTTCCAGGGCGAAAGCGTCTCCTTTAGCTATTCCAAATAGGAAGTATTCTGGTAGATGAGCTGCAATAACTTCATAACGTTCTCCTAAAACTTGCCCTAATAAACCTATATCCATACCAAAACGACGGCATCCCATTTCAAGCAATGCAACTATTCTGCTTTCAAAGGAACTACCTGCACCTGTAGTGACTTCATACAGTTCTCTGATTGCTTTTTCACGCGCTTGTAAGTGTTGTTGGGTGGCGATATTTGCAGAAATATCACTTAGGGTACTTACCATACCAGTAATATTATCTTCGCTATCAACTACCAATGTACTCTTCATTTCTATTGGACAATAGTTTCCGTTTTTGGTTAACAACTTTAATTGATAGCAACCTGCAATTAATTTGTTACTAATAATAGCTAACTCTGTATTTTCTGGATTATTTTCTATATCTTCTGGATGAATATAGTCTAAAAAATTCTTACCCAAACTATTTTCGGGTGTAAAACCTGTAATTTTTTCCCATGTATTATTTAAAAAAATTAAGTTACCTTTAGCATCAGTTTGCCAAACTATTTCTTGAAAATTATTAATTATTTTGCTATAATTTTCTACTTGAGACCGTTGTTGTATTTCTGTTTCTTTTGCCTGAGTAATATCAACAAAAGTTCCCACCATTCTCACTGGCGTTCCTGATTTCCATATAGCTTTTCCCCTGTCTAAAATCCAGATAAAACGATTATCTTTACATTTAATTCGATATTCTATTCGATAAGTTGGATTTTTTTTAGCTAAGTGTTCTTGAACAGCAGCACTCACTTTATCTATATCCTCTGGATGAATTCTATTTAACCATTCATCGATTTTGTGAGAAATTTCATCATCTGTATAGCCTAAGATCTTTTTCCACTGAGAAGAGTAGAAAATTTCATTAGTTTTGATATTCCAATCCCAAACTCCATCTTCATTTCCTTCAATAGCTAGAGCTGCAATTTCTTGTTCTTTCAAGTGACTTTCTGCTAATTTTTGCCGTTCAATGGCAGATTTTTTAAGTTTTTCATCGGCTTGATGCAGTTGGATAGATGTTTGTTCTATATAATTATGAAAACGAATTAATGATTGATATAATGATTTGCCTAGAAGTATTTGTTGAATAATTTTTGTCGGAGTAATAAGATTACCTATCTTGCCTGTAGAAGTTTGCACAATTAGAGGTAGTAGGTAATAATTTTTTTTCATTAAACCTAAAGCTACTTCTAGGCTTGCATGGGAGCGTATTAGGACAGGTAAGTTGTTACAAACTATCTCCGCTTTAGTTTTATTAAAGTCTATTTTTAATGCCTGTAGTTGTACTATATCTCTACTACTAATTGTACCTAGAATTTTGGTTGATTTTTGATGTTGTGAATTTTGTTTTTTTGGGTTACTTTCAGTCTGATTTTTAGGTTTGTTTTCTTTGGCTTCGATAATCAGAATATAACTGACATTATGGGTAAACATCAGTTGGGTAATTTGCCTAATTGATAAAGATAATGAAGCTTGGATAACTTGAGATTCATGGATTTCTTCTAACTGATTAATTGAAATTAATTTGGCTGGTAATTTTAAGTATGAATCAAAAGTTATTTTGAGAGGTAATGATGAATGCTTCTGATTTTTTACTACATTATCCTGGACTTCTAAATCTTGATTAACAGCAATATTTTGATTATTTAATGATTTATTTTGACTATTGACTATTGATTTTTGACTTTTGTTATTTGGATCGGGCTGATTAAAAATAAAACTACGGCCAGTAACTAGGCCAATAAGTTCTTCTAAGTCATCAACGATTGGTAGGTGGTTGATTTGATGTTTTTCTAGTAGTGCAAAGAGAGCAAAAATATCTGGAATTTCCGATAGTTGGGCTGTTATTATGGATCTAATCATAATTTGAGCAATCGGAAATCCACTCAGAGGAGCGCCGATAGAGGCTAACTGTACTAAGTCTCGCTCAGTAAATATACCAATGATTGGCCCTAAAGATTGTACCCTTGTATCTGGAGAATGGGAATTCTCAATTTGGTCTGGGGATTCGGCACTGCGATCGCCTGGTTCTATCGCAGAAGAAACCAGGATGGTCTCACTGGTAGGAGATGGTTTTTCTATGATTAGCACACAACTTGAACTTGTACTACTCATGGAGACAATGACATCTTCTACAGGAGTTTCTGGTGTAGCGGTAAGAGGATGGTAATCGATAGCCTGACTGATGGAGGGAATAAACATCTTGCAATTACTCTGATGGTGTTTGCTAAAAATTGTCAATGTGGGTTTTCGTCCCGAATAATGCAATTTTGGAGGTTTCCTTTGGTGGGAGTAATATAACTGTTCGGTCATAACTCCCCCTATTTCCAGAATATTTCCTAATTAATGTTAATTCCCACATTTTGCAGCTAATTATTAATCAGGGACGTAATTGTTAACTAACAACTGATAAATTGAAACATTGACACCCTTAATATTAATTTTATGGGTTTTAAACCTAATTTATGTAGTCTGCACCTGATAATTTGATTCTCTTTTGGACCAGTCGTCAAAGTAAATGCTGAAAATATGCTGAAACTTTATGCCAGGATTAAGCCTAAAAAAATATGTAGAAATATTAATATTTGCTGACCCTTTACAATATCATTTACTCTGACTTTTGTCAAGATATATTTCTATAGTATATATATTATTAAAATTTGATAGTTCTGAGGAACTTCATAAAAAGTAAATAGACAATTATTAAGTAATTAATCAGTTAGAAACTGCTGGAGTGAATATACTGTGACTTTTGAAGAGCTGATTCAGAAGGGAGGCCCTGCTATGTGGNTCCGAAAAGTTCTGAGGAACTTCATAAAAAGTAAATAGACAATTATTAAGTAATTAATCAGTTAGAAACTGCTGGAGTGAATATACTGTGACTTTTGAAGAGCTGATTCAGAAGGGAGGCCCTGCTATGTGGCCTCTATTAGTTTTATCAATTTTGTCCCTAAGTACCATAATCGATCGCCTCTGGTTCTGGACAAATCTATTAATTAAGGAAAAACAAACGGTTAACCGGGTATTAGAGGCGGCACGCCGGGACTGGAGTATAGCAACAGAAATGGCGAGACGTACCCTAAAACAACCTATTGGTCGTTTTCTCTACGCACCTTTACGGTTACAAAACCCAGAGCCAGAAGTGTTTAAATTGGCACTGGAGGCAGCCGCCGATGATGAGTTGGCCTCGATGCGAAAGGGAGATAAGTTATTGGAAGGGGTAATTGCTTTGGCTCCCATGTTAGGCTTACTGGGTACTGTTTTGGGTCTGATTGGTTCCTTGGGTTCGATTCGCCTGGGTGACTTGGGTACTTCTTCAACTGCTGGAGTAACAGTAGGTATTGGTGAAGCTTTAATTAGTACGGCTGCTGGTTTGGTAGTAGCTATTTTTAGTCTGGTATTTTATCGATTATTTCAAAGTTTGTTATTTAATCAAATGAAGGTTTTTCGGAAAGCTGGAAATGAGTTGGAATTGCTCTACCGACAATATTGGCAACAGCTATCTTTAAATAAGTACAATTCACCAGATAAAAATACTTATTTTTACTCTTCATGGGTGGAGAATTCTCGAAATACTTCAGATACTTTAGAACAGGATAAAAAGCCAAAAGATTCTTCACCGGAAAGTGATGTTGAACAACCTCCAGATGAGCCTAATAATAACTGAATAAAAATCTAGCAATTATAGCATTCAGCTATCAGCTATCAGGTTTTTGTAGTGGTATAAAACAAAAAAGCAAATTATTTATTGAAACAAAATAATATTGACTTGAAAAAATATGAAACTTAATCAAGAGTTTGCTAGTGAAGAAGTTAGGATTGAATTAATACCTCTAATTGACGTAATTTTTTGTATTCTGACTTTCTTTCTTTTAGCTGCTTTACAGTTAACCCGTCAGCAAGCAATTAATGTTGATTTACCAAAAGCTAGCACGGGTAAACCTCAATCACAAGATATGTTACTTGTGAGTGTGAATGAGGTGGGAAAAACTTTTATTGAACAACAACCTGTAAATGCTGCGGAACTGGAAAAGTTTGTGCGTAGATATAATCAGGTTAATCCCAGGGGGGTTGTTGTATTGTATGCTCCTAAAGAGGCAAGATACAATGATGTTGTGCAAGTTTTAGATTTGTTGCGAGAGGTGGGAGGCGATCGTGTAGCTCTAGCAACTTTACCTGGTTCGCCTCAAACTGGTGCTGGCAATACTTCTGGGCAGTCAGTTACTCCCTCTGAGTCTGACGAAAAACCTACTCCAGCAAGAACAGTCGATCCTAATGAATATAAGTTACCTCCTGCTCCTGGAACATCACAATAGAGTCATTTTAGTTAGTAGTAACAATTCGCGAAGTGTCACTACATCAGCTATCAGCTCAAATCAAAACTATTGGTTGTAAAAGATTTTAATTTTATTAATGTCCTAATACTTTTTTATAGTGCTATATAAAAATCTTTTGCTTGTTGCCTATTTTTGCTAAAAGTCAATCATTAAGAAACCGGGTTTGTTTTAGACATATCACAATACTGATATCTGTTTGCACAAGCCCGGTTTCCAGTTTCTTTACTGTTTTATCATCAATTCCCGTTAAATTAAAGATAATAACGGGAAAATGTTAATATACCTCTATATTGTTTTAACTAAAAAAAATTTAAACTTGATTTGAACCTACTTCCAGTAATTTTTCCAATCTTGCCGTTGACCAGTATTCCGTAGGGTAGGCGATCGCAAAAATAGACGAAAGTCGAATCAACCATGTCACCTGCTTAAAANCCCGAAAACCTCTATATTGTTTTAACTAAAAAAAATTTAAACTTGATTTGAACCTACTTCCAGTAATTTTTCCAATCTTGCCGTTGACCAGTATTCCGTAGGGTAGGCGATCGCAAAAATAGACGAAAGTCGAATCAACCATGTCACCTGCTTAAAAGAATCATCTTCTTCGTCATATTCATCTGGTGGCACTAAGACCATAATTTCTACAAAATCTTTTGTTAAAGTAATAGGGAAACCATAGTAACTTTCCTCAGCTTCAATGCGGACTTTACTACCATTTTCTAATGCTTCTTTTAATCTTTGGTAGAGAAGATTAGACTTTTTTAATTTGTCTTTTTTGGCCACAATTATTCTCCCTAAGTCTTATGTTGCAATTTAGCACTTTTAAAAGTACATAAGTACAACTGCACAATTAACTCAGAAGCAGTCCCGACAGTTGCAACTGACCAAAGTTAATTGTATCTGCTTGAATTTTAACGCGATTGGGAACTTTTTTAACGCCTTCATCGCTTAACCGCATTCGATTGTCAGGAAATCCGTACATGGTTGTGGATGGGTTGAGGTACTCCCAGTGCTAATACCAATTGGAAAAAAATTGCTACTAGCAAAAAAATCTAGCTTCTTTTCCGGGTTGATTATTAATCAAATAATGAAAATACAAAATGGTATTAGCCTTCTTCCTTCCTACTTCTTCCGAATTACAAATTCATATTTTCCAGACTTGGCACATTGACCTTCTTACTTCCTCCTTCTTACTTCTTACTTCTTACTTCTTCGTTATTCCGAATTACAAACTCATATTTGCCCGATTTAACACTAGGTTTAACTTGAACTAATACTGACTTATCCTTGTCGAGAAACTGGCGATCGCCTAACTCTCCAAACTTAATTTTTCCTGTTACTCCTTCTACAGAAAAATCACGACTAGATAAAATTCTTTGTAACTGTTTACGAGAATAATTACCCATCATTTCATCCATTGCTTTAATAATAGTTTTAGTTGCATCATAAGATGTAGCAGTACGCCAACTAACTTCAGCATTCCAAAACTTTTTAGCTGTTTGAGCAAATTCAGAATTAGGGTAACGATGNTAATTTTTCCTGTTACTCCTTCTACAGAAAAATCACGACTAGATAAAATTCTTTGTAACTGTTTACGAGAATAATTACCCATCATTTCATCCATTGCTTTAATAATAGTTTTAGTTGCATCATAAGATGTAGCAGTACGCCAACTAACTTCAGCATTCCAAAACTTTTTAGCTGTTTGAGCAAATTCAGAATTAGGGTAACGATGCCAGGGAATAGCAATACTTAAATTTGTTTTATATGCTTGTTGACCAGCATCTTTTAATACCCTAGGATTATAAACAGAATCTCCACCCAATAATTTCAATCCTTTGGCATTATCAATTATGCCTATGGTATTACTTAAAGTTCTGTCTGTAGCAGGAACTAAAAGCATTATTTCTGCACCTTGATTTTTTGCTTCTTCCACACAGTCATTAGCACTAAAATTTCCGAGTGAAATATCACATTTATGTACAAATTTTGCTGGTAGTAATTTCTCAAATTCTTTAGCTAGAGANCCCAATAATTTCAATCCTTTGGCATTATCAATTATGCCTATGGTATTACTTAAAGTTCTGTCTGTAGCAGGAACTAAAAGCATTATTTCTGCACCTTGATTTTTTGCTTCTTCCACACAGTCATTAGCACTAAAATTTCCGAGTGAAATATCACATTTATGTACAAATTTTGCTGGTAGTAATTTCTCAAATTCTTTAGCTAGAGATTGACTGTAACTATTCCCAGGTATATAGGCAACTGCTATTTTTTTATCTACCCAATTTTGTTTGCTTAGATAACTAAATAAAGCTTGACTTGCCAAACGGTCGCTCGGTGAAATGTTAAATACAAATTTACCAAAATTTTTCAAATGAATAGAAGTGCTAGTAGGAGAAATAGCCACAAGTTTAGCTTCGTTATAAATATCTCCAGCTTGTAAAGTCATATCACTGGAATAGTGACCAATAACAGCTAAAATTTTCTCATTTTCTGCCAGAGCGCTAGCAATTTTTTCAGCAGTTTTTGGCAGATATTCATCATCAGCAATAGTAACTTGTATAAATTTACCATTCAAACTACCAGAGCAATTTAGTGTACTTTCAATATTTGTAATAGCTAGAGAAATTTTATTCAAACCACAATTAAATTCACTTTGAGCTTGAGCAACTCCTCGCAAAATCTCCTGAGCAATATCTGACTCCTGACTAATTGGAATACTTACGGCAATTTCTATCTTTTCCCCAATATTAGTATTAGACTTTTGTTGAGCAATTGCATTATTCAAATAAATCAAAGTTTCCGGGTCATTTTTCTTGACTTGGAGAGACTGACGAAATTGAGCGATCGCCTGACCAAATTTGCCACTATTAAACTCCTGAATTCCCATTTCTTTTTCAGGGGTTTTCACTGAAGAAATTAAGAGCTTTTCTCCCTGACTAATATTTTGATAAATGTCTGGTGTTTGTGTAATATTTGGAGGTTTATTTTCAAGTAAATTTATCGCCAAAATTGCCAATAAAAATCCGGCTGTCAACCCTAACGGTAGCTTAAATTTATTGATAAATTTTTGCCATGAATTTGGATGAATTAACTGCTGCCAATTCAGAGAATTAGACAAAGCTGTTTCTTGAATACAAATAGTAGGCAACCACATCGCCCCTGGATAAAGCTTTTCAAAATGTTCTAACCTTCCTTTTGCTATTTGCACAGACTCAAATAAGGATTTATTATTAGCAAACTCCGCGAAAAAATACTCCAAAAACTTCACTGCTACCATGTCAGGAACAGGTTCTCGCATAACAATAATTCGTGATAAACCAAGGTTAGCCAATTGATTTGCTAAACCCAAACCATCACAAGAATTAAAAATTGCTAATTGCAACCCTTTATCTATTGCATATTTCAAAGAATTTTTAAACTCTTCAATACTTAATCTATCCTCCTCATTCAAATCTATCCAACCAATTGAACCATCTTCTTTACTACAACTATGACCAGCAAAAACTAAGATATGATAACCAGGTTCTTCCCGCAAAGTATTAGATAAAATCTCCCTAGTTGGTTGATTTAAAAATTTTATTTCCGCACCCTTTTCTTTTAACTTTTGAATTACCTCTAAATCTAACTCTGTATTAATACCATCACTCTTGCCAACTATTGCAATAATTCTTACTTTCGATAATTTACGAACTCCTTTAAATCTACCCTTACCCTTAACTCGGATAGCAATTTCTGTTTGAGGAAAACGAGACTCAAATAAACTCCATTCTTGCCAAGGAATTCGACATAAATTAGGATTTTGAATATCCAAAAATAAGCGAATTTCTTCTCCAGAAGATTGTAGAGAACTTAAAACAGCAATTAACTCATCTCGTATAGGTTGCCAACTACTCTCACCACTATCCAGCCATTGATTAAGAGTAATTTTAACTTGTTCTTTTTGTTCAGAACTAGAATAATTAATGACCGATTTTGGACTAAGGCGAGTTGCTACTTTCCGCACATCTTCTAACTCATAGTAAGCTTCTTTCCATTCTTTAAAAGATGTTTCTAGTTGAGAAGGTAAACATGGCAACAAACCATCAATGGAATGAAAATTAGTATCTTTAGTATTTTTCGGNTAAGCTTCTTTCCATTCTTTAAAAGATGTTTCTAGTTGAGAAGGTAAACATGGCAACAAACCATCAATGGAATGAAAATTAGTATCTTTAGTATCTATTAAAGTTAAAGTTACATGAAATTTATCATTAACACTATCAATCAGTTTAATTTTAATTATTTTCATAGTTATAGTAATTCCTATACTGGTAAGGTACAAAATTCGCTTGTTTTAGACAACAAGGAACAGGGGATAGAATAGAAATAAAGATAGGTATAGGTGTACTTCATTAGTCTGAGAAACGCTATAGTCATTCTGAATAAGACTGGGACGAGTTTTCCCTTGCCTAGAAAGGGTTTCAGCCAAAAAAGTGTTTCATCCTTATTTGAAATGACTATATATCAAAATAATTGGGTCTAAAGTTCCGCATTTTAAGGCAAAATGTTTTTGGAAGATTACTCAAAATCTCTATTACAAAAACAATTTCTGTAAGGGCGAATGGCCATTCGCCCCTACTAACTTCTAAATTCATTAACCATCCTCTTAAACTACAAAATTTTCTCTAATTACTTGCTCACCTAAATTCATTTCTACAGTAAATTGTTCTTGAGGTTTACAGCCAAATTCTAATTGTATCCAATCATCTGTTTCCCTCGCTTCAGCTTCCATACAATAATTGCCAGACTCATCCAATATTTGCACTTGTAAACCAATAGGTAAATAGAGAATTTCATCAACAGGATAAAGCCTTACACAAATATCTATTTCTTCCTCAAATTTAGCTGTAACTTTTACCACGAATACTGTAGCTTGCTGAGTTGCTCCACTACCCCAATTAATAATTTTTCCACAACTAATAGTTGGTACTTCTGAATCTGAAGTAGTTTTCCTTAAACTTCTCATATTAGTATCAGGCAATAATTCTGAAGGTTGCCATTCTGTCTGGAAAATTCCGGCAAACCACTGCCGTAAGTTAATAAATTTTTGACACCAATCAATTTCGTCAATTAATGTGTCTAAAGAATCTATTTCACTCACAAAAATAGATTCTTGAAATTGGTTAATCTNTAGTTGGTACTTCTGAATCTGAAGTAGTTTTCCTTAAACTTCTCATATTAGTATCAGGCAATAATTCTGAAGGTTGCCATTCTGTCTGGAAAATTCCGGCAAACCACTGCCGTAAGTTAATAAATTTTTGACACCAATCAATTTCGTCAATTAATGTGTCTAAAGAATCTATTTCACTCACAAAAATAGATTCTTGAAATTGGTTAATCTTTCTTCCAGAAACAAATCCCAATAGTTGTACTTGGTTTAAATCTTCCTCAAATTGAACTGCCAGATAACCAATTCTATTTTCGGTAACTTCTGGAGGTAAATCAAACTCTTTTTCCCCAGGCAATACCGGACGACATTCTAATTTGCCAATATTTGGTAAAACTAGGTCAGCTACATTAAATATTGCTCTCGAAGTAGGATTCCAACAATCACTTTGCTGAATAGCTGTTTGAATATTTATCCATTTGAAATAAGTTTCCACTGCCACAACAGCAAGAGTATTTAGATAAACTTGTTTTCCTTTTTCTGGAGTTGCTTGTTCGGCTGCAAATTTTGTTGCGTATTGATGAGCTTCGGGAGTTAAATAAACTGTTAATGGTTGTGCTAAAGTTAGGGTCATGGTTGTTCTCCAAATTTACTACTAATTTCTTGTAACAAAGGAAGACATTTGCGCTTCNGGAGTTGCTTGTTCGGCTGCAAATTTTGTTGCGTATTGATGAGCTTCGGGAGTTAAATAAACTGTTAATGGTTGTGCTAAAGTTAGGGTCATGGTTGTTCTCCAAATTTACTACTAATTTCTTGTAACAAAGGAAGACATTTGCGCTTCCAGTGAGAATAAAGGGTTTGGTTACTAATATTAATTTCTCTAGAAATATTAGATATTTTTTGTTCTTCTAATAATAACCGAATGGCTAATACATGACAGTTACATTCAGGATGTTTTTTAGGATGAGATTTTTTAAGTTTTTCTTCTGGGTCTTTCTTAATATATTCCTGAACTGCAAGACCTTGCCTTTGACGTTTGGCTTGTTGTAGTTCAGCAATTTTAATTTCCAATAAACTGAGAGTATTAGCTGGTAATTTTTCACCTAAAGTTGTTGACTGTCCTTCATCATCATTAATAGGTTTATCTATACTCTCATTTTGATATTTATTATCGGCAATATATAAATCTCGGACGCGCCATTTCAAATAACCATTAATCCAAATTACAAAACTTTTTTCCCAAGGAGAAGTAGGATTAAAGTTTTGAATATTTTTGCTTGCCCATTCTAAAGTACGATTAAAAGCTTCTGGATAATTTTGGTGAGATGACCTATATAATCCTGGTAGTTGTTGGATTAGTATCAGTAATCTATTTAAAGCTTTCTGGCGTTCTGGACTAGGGTTTTGAGATTGACATATTTGGGTAATTAGGTCTCGCAGTTGGTCTTCCACGGCGATCCTCCTATAACAATGGTTGAATGTTCTGAGTTTAGCCCATCAACCACAAATATATATTTGGCTTACCTTAATTTTTAACCCTCTCCTTTTTATATATCTGCCTGTCAAAAGTTTTTTATGATTTGGAGGGTATGATTAGATTTTTGATTTTTAAATTAGGGGGTAAGGAATTGTAGGGACGTTCCATGGAACGTCCCTACTACAAGAACATTTTTTTTATTCGTGAACAAGATGCTCACAGTAGGTATTTTCTAATCGCTGCAATTTCTTTTTTTGCCCACTCCCGCATTTGTTCGTCTGGGTCGTTTTCTGCTCTGTCTTGTAATAGTGGGAGGGTTTGCGGATGGTCTGGGTAATGTTTGACTATTGCCTCTAGTGCAGTTTGTCGAGGGTTGTCTTCCCAGTCTTCTTCCTCTTTACAAGGATCGTTGAGGGCAGTGTTGTAAAACAATTCAAATATTCCGGGTTCATGTTTCCAACCATTTGCTATTTGTCGGACTGCTTCACGTCGCACAGTCGAACTATCATCAGACACTACCCGTTGTTTGAGTAATTCAAAAGTTTCTGAGTTATCTTTCCAACCAGTTGCTATTTGTTGAACTGCTTCACA
>NZ_LGSU01001449.1 GCF_002260545.1 Hydrocoleum sp. CS-953
CTTGTTTTAAGGCTCGTTCAATATTTAGCATTCTTCTGGCCAATTTCTGCTTGAACCATTTTACCTTATTTCCCAACAACTCTAATTAACAATTAATAATTAATAATTCGGTAAGGAAGAAGGAAGAAGGAAGAAGGAAGAAAGAAAAACCTTACTAATGGTAGCTCTTTCCCAAACTTTTACACGCTCCGATACCAGCGGACATGATATTAAAGCGATTTGCTTACGCAACGCTACCGCGAACGCACCATCGATGGAAACAAGAGGGCATGGCCACTGAAATTGTTTCTTTCATTGGACTTTTTCCAGGGATTCATAAACGTCAAATACTTGTCAGGTATATATTATAACCTTTTTTTACCTTGTTTTCACTAAAGTCCCGTTAGCCTTACTCCGTACTCTCTACTCCCTACTCCCTAGTCCGTACTCTAAAAAAATCAAGCAATGCTTGAGTTGTTTCCTCTGGCGCTTCCTCTGGCACAAAATGACCGCAAGGCAAAGCTTGACCGCGCACATCTACCGCCCTTTCTCGCCAGGTTTCTAATACATCATAACATTTTTCCATGACTCCCAACCCTCCCCACAATACCAATAACGGACATTGTATTTTCCTGTCAATATCTCCTTCATCATGTTCTAAGTCAATAGAAGCAGCAGCACGATAGTCTTCACAAGTAGCATGAATACTCGCGGGGTCGCTAAAACAACGAACATATTCAGCTATGGCAGTTTTAGTGAAACCTGCTTGGTTAGCACTCCACTGTTTTAGTTTGCTCTCTAGATAAAATGCAGGATCGGAACCGATGAGGCGTTCGGGAATATTGTTAGGTTCGAGGAGAAAAAACCAGTGGGAGTAAGCAGTAGCGAGTTGTTGGTTGACAGTTTGAAAAATTTTTCTCGTGGGTACAATGTCTAGCACTGCTGCTTTTTCCACACAGTCTGGGCGATCAAGTAATAGGCGATGGAGAACTCTACCGCCGCGATCGTGACCTGCTGCTAAGAATTTTGGGAAACCCAGAGCTGCCATTACTTCTACTTGGTCTTGGGCAGTGACTCTTTTGGAATAGGTGAGATGTTGGGGGTCCGAGGGTGGTTTGTCGCTGTCGCCGTAACCCCGCAAGTCTGTACAAATGACAGTGAAATGTTGGGCAAGGGTAGGGGCGACTTTGTGCCACATAATGTGGGTTTGAGGATAGCCGTGTAATAGTAGTAGTGGGGGGCCGTCTCCGGCTTTTGCTAAATTAATGGTGACATTGGAAGTGGTGATTTTGTGGTAGGTAAATTGTTCAAACATAAGAATTTAGTCTGGTGGGTAAATAGTGATTTTTCTATGGCATTGTATAAATGCGGGACAATTTTAAGAGTTTTGTAGAATGGGAATCTTACGGATTAGTTCTATAATTATCATTATTATACTGAATTTTACAAAAATCATGGAAGAGATATTTAATCATCTATTATCCCATAAAAATGTCAAAATTAACAAAATAATTTCACCGCCGAATTTTGTCAGTGAAGAGTTTATTCAAGAAGAAGATGAATGGGTAATCTTGCTGCAAGGTTCTGCTGTATTAGAAATCAATCAAACAACAACAAAATTATTCAAAGATAGCTATATTTTTATCCCGGCAAAAACTCCACATAAAATCATATCAACCGATGCAAATATAGAAACAATTTGGCTGGCAATTCATATTTATTAATCTGTAGGATGGACAAATAATAATTACTCTAGATTAATCATCAACTTTTTGATATTTGTCCACCTGAGCAGAAAGAGCGATCGCTACACTAATTAGGGCTTGTTGATTAAATATAAAAGCATTTACAGATAAAGGTTTTAGTATTTTTAGAACTGGAAAAAGTACCTATTTTTCAGCTCTTTATGCACGGTTCCCGAAAAATCAAAAAGTTAGCATTTTGTGCAAGAGAGTAGCCCAAAAATTACTCCCGTACGGACGTTTAGCTGGCGCACAACGCGCGTTAACGCTACGCGACATGTTTGCGGAGCATTCCGGAACGGAAAACGCATTTTTGCCTGTGCNCCCCTACTTAATCAACGGACTACCATGATGATGAATCATATACCAATTTCCACCCATTCTTTCAAAAATATTTGTTGCCATAGATTGAGCTTTTATTCTCCTCCCTCCATTCACTTGCATTAAATTTTCCACCAAAATAACATAACCAATATCTCCATTAATTTCCGTTGTAATAACATCAAGATCGATTTCAATATAATCGATATTTTTAAAGATTAAATCCCACGAACTACGAATCTTATCAAAACCACGAATGGCAGCACGACCTGGATGGATACAAACCGTGTTAATACCCTTGGACAAAATGCCATCCAAAGCTGCAATGTCCCGTTTCTCGAAAGCTCGATAAAATGCTTGATTTGCTGCTAAAATTGCTTGGTTTTCGTCACTCATTTCAGTCATTAGTTGTCATTTATCAGTACCTCCGGCCTTCAAAGGGGCAGGAAACCTTATTACTTGATTATAAAAGTTTGGACTTTAGATAGACAATAACTGTTATGATCAAGATAAAATAAGTTGATAGCTGACGGCTGAATGCTGAGAGCTAAATGCTTACTAAATTATTTCCCTAATAGACTATGGAAACAACAGAAAAAAAATCTTCTAACATATTTCAGAAAATGTTTAACATTACCATAGTTTTATTGGTAGTTGTTGCCATTGTTGTCGGAATAAATATTGCCACTTCTGGCAAGCTGACTTTATTTGCAGGCACCAGACCTGATAATCTTGGTGTATATTCTGGACGANAGCTAAATGCTTACTAAATTATTTCCCTAATAGACTATGGAAACAACAGAAAAAAAATCTTCTAACATATTTCAGAAAATGTTTAACATTACCATAGTTTTATTGGTAGTTGTTGCCATTGTTGTCGGAATAAATATTGCCACTTCTGGCAAGCTGACTTTATTTGCAGGCACCAGACCTGATAATCTTGGTGTATATTCTGGACGACTTGCACCTTGTCCGAATAGTCCAAATTGTGTCAGTAGTTACAGTCAGGATGCACAACATGGTATTGCTTCTCTGAGTTATGACTCTGAACCGAAGACGGCGATACGGTTGACACCACGCTCCGCGATCGCCAATCTCAAACAAATAATTGAATCAATGCCTCGTACTAATATTGTTAAGGAAGAGGAAAATTATTTGTATGCTGAGTTTACCAGTAAAATTATGGGATATGTGGATGATGTGGAATTTTATGTAGATGAAGAAGCTAATGCTATTCAAGTACGTTCCGCTTCCCGTCTGGGAGAATCAGATTTAGGTGTTAACCGCGAACGAGTCGAAACTATTAGGGAAAAATTAAACGAACTTAAAACAAATACTTAGGAATTTTTTAAATCTCTGTAGTGCGGAATCTTTCCTGCAAGTAATATAGGTACAATTCAATACTGTAGNAATTTTATGTAGATGAAGAAGCTAATGCTATTCAAGTACGTTCCGCTTCCCGTCTGGGAGAATCAGATTTAGGTGTTAACCGCGAACGAGTCGAAACTATTAGGGAAAAATTAAACGAACTTAAAACAAATACTTAGGAATTTTTTAAATCTCTGTAGTGCGGAATCTTTCCTGCAAGTAATATAGGTACAATTCAATACTGTAGGGGTTTGGTCACCAAACCCCTAGCAAACTACGAGTTTTTACCAAAACTGATAGTAGAAGCTTATTCTCCAAAGCAAGCAGATTTGATATAATTGATTTTAATAAGTCGGTGTTTTCGGATTAAGTTAGTCTACAATTAGAGTGAAAAAATGACCATCAAATAAGGTCTCAAGTCTTCTCCTTCACTAGGAGGTACTGTTAAGTGTTAACTATTAACTGATAACTGAAATGACTATTTATCAAGTTCGTTTGCTCAACGCAGAAATTGGTTTAGATCGGACTATTGAAGTGCCAGAAGATGAGTATATATTAGATATTGCTGAAGATTATGGGATTATTTTGCCTTATGGATGTAGGCAAGGAAATTGTTCTGGTTGTTTGGGCAAATTGGTAAGTGGTGAAGTTGACCAAAGTGAGCAAAAGTTTTTGCGTTCTGAGGAAAAAGAAGCTGGTTATATTCTTACTTGTGTAGCTATTCCTTTGTCTGATTGTACTGTTTATACTCNGAGTATATATTAGATATTGCTGAAGATTATGGGATTATTTTGCCTTATGGATGTAGGCAAGGAAATTGTTCTGGTTGTTTGGGCAAATTGGTAAGTGGTGAAGTTGACCAAAGTGAGCAAAAGTTTTTGCGTTCTGAGGAAAAAGAAGCTGGTTATATTCTTACTTGTGTAGCTATTCCTTTGTCTGATTGTACTGTTTATACTCATCAAGAACAGGTTTTATATAAATCTTCTCTTTACAAGCATGATAAATAGATTTCTTTATGAAAATTCAGTTTCCTATCAAGGTTATTTGATTATTCCTTATGTCTTAGCGATCGCCAACGATAATCCTATTTATTCATATAAGTTATTATCTGAGTTAGGACATAAGGGAAATTTTCATCTAGGGGAAAATTATACAGGTTTTTATACTAATAGCATTGAGAAAATAATTAAAGTTGCTCAATCGCATTTGTCTGAAAATTCTGATGTAGAATCTCATGGTGATTATTTTAAGTTGAGATACGTTTATAATGATGATTTAATTATTATTCATCAAGAGGCTGATAAGTTTTTTTACGACCATTATAAACCTGATAGTTTAACTAATGTTGCTGCTCCGAAAATTTTTCAGTCTGAATATGAATGTATTAACTGGGTAAAAGCTGGACTCGATAGAGCTAAAACAAAAGGTTAATTAGCTTTGCATAATCTAGATTATGAAGTAAGCATTTCCTGTGGAATGCGGAGCTAACAGCTATTAGCGGTCCGCAAGCCTCCTGGGTCGTAACTGCTGCGTTAACAGCAAATAATTAATAATTCTTTGCTATAAAGTTTAAGTTTTCGCGACTATGCGCATCTTAGGCATTTTATAACTTTTTTTTGCCTACCTACTTAAGTTAATAATTTATAGCTGACGGCTGAATGCTTACCATATGAATTATATATATTCACCCTCTTTATACTAAGAAAGTGTAGGGCGGGTTTTGAAGATTAAATTGTAAATATCAAGGCTTTCGGCTAAACCCGCCCCTACAATACCTCCTAATTATAAAAACAAATAATTTATATTATCAAATTTATTGAATAATTGTTGAATATTTAGCTTTTTCTTAAGTTTAGTTAAACAATCAAGAAGTTGTTTATTAAATAAGATAAACAAGATTGTAATAAAATGTAAATTAAGCTCTCCTAGAAAACNCGAATTAACTAAAAATAGTTCCGAAAAAATTTATATTATCAAATTTATTGAATAATTGTTGAATATTTAGCTTTTTCTTAAGTTTAGTTAAACAATCAAGAAGTTGTTTATTAAATAAGATAAACAAGATTGTAATAAAATGTAAATTAAGCTCTCCTAGAAAACAGCAATATGCAAGAATATAGAGAAAGTAAAATTCTAACTTAGCTAGAAAGAAACAGACAGTAAAAATAAAGTAAATATTGGTTATTATTTAGAAGCAAATACCAATAAAAGTAAGCTTAGGGAGATTCATATATGGAAACTGCCACAAAAGATACTAAAAGCAAAGATTCTCAACAAGTAAAAAAGGGTCATCCTAGTGGCGATAAACGCTTCAAACAGTTAGATATGACAATGAAGCGGAATCAATATCGTCAAGATTCTTTGATTGAGGTATTACATAAAGCCCAAGAAACATTTGGCTATTTAGAAGCAGATGTTTTGACCTATGTAGCACGGGGTTTAAAGTTACCATTAAGTAGAGTTTATGGAGTAGCAACTTTTTACCATCTTTTTTCACTGAAGCCTAATGGCGCTCATACTTGTGTAGTATGTATGGGTACTGCTTGTTATGTAAAAGGTGGTGGAGAAGTAGTTAAATCATTAGAAAAAGAATTAGAAATTAAAGTAGGAGAAACAACGCCAGATAATCAAATTTCTCTGATGGCTGCCCGTTGTATAGGGGCTTGTGGAATTGCACCAGCAGTAGTATTTGATGGTACTGTTGCAGGTAAACAAACTCCTGAAATGGTGATGGAAAAAATTAAAGGTTGGCAAGATCAATAATTGATAATGGATAATGGATAATTGATAATTACCTCTCCCTCAAAGGAAGAGGATTGAATAAAAGAAAAATAAATTCATTGTTTCTCCTTTAAAGAAGAGGCTTTAAACCTTAATTATTCGGTAAACAATTAATAATTAATAATTAACTCTTTTGTAATATAAGGATTGCCTAAAAGGAAATTTTTTCTGCATGAATGAAGAGGCTTTATACCTTAAATTGTCGGTAAATCAGTTATCAGTTGTCAAAAATAATTAGAAAATTAGGGAAAGTTTTGTCTGGTTGAAAGTTGATATTTTTTGATTGTATAAATTCTTATAAGTCAGAAAAAAAATGCCGTTTTCTTGCTATAATCTTAAATATAGCAATCCTAAAATAGGTTGTAAGATTTTATCCTAGGGATTTTGTCTCCAAACCCTAGTCAAAATAATGGGATTTGGAAACCAAACCCCTACAGTTTTTTTCACATCTCATCCAGTAATTTTTCAGTAAATTTTGGGCTTGGAAACTAAAAGAAATAATCTCATCTAATAACTATTAAACTTTCTCTCGGTACTGATAATTCAAAGTGGTATGGCACAGCTAAAAGTTTGTCATAAGGGTAGATTAGTTTGAGGAAGCAAAACCTAACATCAGCAAAAACAAGCTGACTACCTATAAATTAATATAGGAGAACAAAATATGGACTATCAAGAATTGCTCGACATTGCCGAAACAGAACAAAACAAGCAAAAAACCATTCGGGTTCACTGTTGCACATCTACAGGTTGTCAAGCTTCTAACTCTGTAGACGTGATGAAAAAGATGAAGAATGCAGTCAAAACACTTGGTCTCGAAGATCGCGTCCAAGTAGTAGGAGTAGGCTGTATGGGAGCTTGCGGACGTGGCCCCCTAGTACAAATCGATCCTGATGACACCCTCTACGAAGAAGTAGAACCTGAAAACGCAGCTAGTATTATTGATGCACTCAATGGCGGTACAACTGAAGTTATCAAAGGTGACTCCCAACATCCATTCTTTTCTCGCCAACTCCGCATAGTTAGGGAAAATACAGGAAAAATTGACCCCGAACGCATAGAAGAATACATAGCTGTGGGTGGATATCAATCTCTTTATCACGCTATACATGAAATGTCTCCTACTGAAGTAGTAGACGAAATTACTCGCAGTGGGTTGCGAGGTAGGGGCGGTGGCGGTTATCCCACTGGTTTAAAATGGGCAACAGTTGCCAAAATGCCAGAAGGTCAGAAATATATTATCTGCAACGGTGATGAAGGAGACCCCGGTGCATTTATGGATCGAAGTGTATTGGAAAGTGACCCCCATTTAGTATTAGAAGGAATGGCGATCGCTGCTTATGCTGTGGGAGCAAATCATGGTTTTATCTACGTTCGCGCCGAATATCCCCTCGCTATCCAACGCTTAAAAAAAGCTATTCAACAAGCTAAAAAATACGGACTCTTAGGTAGTCAAATATTTGAATGTCCTTTTGACTTTAAGATTGATATCCGCATCGGTGCAGGTGCATTCGTTTGTGGAGAAGAAACTGCCCTCATTCAATCAGTAGAAGGCAAACGTGGTAACCCAGTTCCTCGTCCTCCATATCCTGCTCAGTCTGGTATTTGGGGTTGTCCAACTCTAATTAATAATGTGGAAAGCTTTGCCAACATTGCTCCTATTATCAAAAAGGGTGCAGACTGGTACGCTAGTATTGGCACGGAAGATAGCAAAGGTACAAAAATATTTGCTCTCACAGGCAAAGTCCGCAATAATGGTTTAATTGAAGTACCGATGGGAATTACTCTACGAGAAATAGTAGAAGAAATGGGCGGTGGTGTTCCCGGTGGGGAAGTGAAAGCGGTACAAACAGGCGGGCCTTCTGGTGGTTGTATTCCTGCTTCCATGCTTGATACTCCTGTAGACTACAAATCTCTCAGTAGTGTGGGTTCCATGATGGGTTCTGGTGGCATGGTTGTCATGGATAAGGAAACGAGTATGGTAGAGGTAGCGCAGTTTTACATGGAATTTTGTCGTGGTGAAACTTGCGGAAAATGTGTTCCTTGTCGCACGGGTACTGTGCAATTGTATTCTTTGCTGACTAAGATACTGAACAAAAAGGCGACTGCTCTTGATTTGGAAAAATTAGAAGAGTTGTCATATTTGGTGAAAGATACTAGCTTATGTGGTTTGGGAATGACTGCACCTAATCCGGTTTTGAGTACGTTGCACTATTTTAAAGAAGAATATCTAGATTTGTTGCAGGAATCAGAATTTAGTAACGGTAAAGTTGTCAGTGCCGCCAAATAATAGATGAGGAGAAAAAAATATGTCAGTAATAACGTTAACTATTGATGGTAATCAAATTGCAGTTGAGGAGGGAACTACTGTTCTCGAAGCTGCAAAGGAAGCGGGGGTTAATATTCCCACTCTCTGTCATTTGGAGGGTATCACCGATATTGGAGCTTGTCGGTTGTGCATGGTAGAGATTTCTGGGATGAGAAAGTTATTACCTGCTTGCGTGACTCAGGTTGCCGAGGGAATGGAAATACAGACTCAGACTCCGAAGTTGCAAGAATATCGGCGGATGTTGGTGGAGTTGCTGTTTTCTGAGGGTAATCATGTTTGTGCGGTTTGTGTTGCCAATGGAAACTGTGAGTTGCAAAATGTGGCAATTGAAGTAGGGATGGATCATACTCGGTTTACTTATCGTTTTCCAGACCGAGGAATGGATCTATCTCACAAACAGTTTGGTATAGATCATAATCGTTGTATTTTGTGTACTCGCTGTGTGCGGGTTTGTGATGAAATAGAAGGTGCCCATGTTTGGGATGTGGGTAGTCGTGGTGCTGCTTGTTTTATTGTTTCTGGTTTAGATCAATCTTGGGGAGCAGTAGATGCTTGTACTTCCTGCGGTAAATGTGTGGATGCTTGTCCAACTGGGGCAATTTTCCGTAAGGGGACAACTGTAGCTGAGAAGGAGCGCGATCGCTCTAAGTTGGAATTTTTGGTCAATGCGAGGGAAAATCACCAGTGGACAAGGTGAATGAATTTAGAATTTAGAATTTAGAATTTAGAATTTAGAAGTTAGAAGTCAAATAATAAGGTGTTTTAGACCAACTCTTGAAATACAGTTAGAGATAAAACTATCTATTCCCTATTCTAACAATTTGAAACATCCTGAAATTATTGTAGCGTCAAAGTTTTGAAGCTATAAAATCTTACTTTTGACTGTCTTGAGTGTGTCTTACATTCTGAGGAGACCTCAGAATTACACACTCGCTTTTGACTTTTGACTTTTGAATTCCGTGAAACGGTACTCCCTAATTTAAGGTATTAATTATGTCAAATAAAATTAAATTTGCCACAGTTTGGTTAGCTGGATGTTCTGGTTGTCATATGTCGTTTCTCGACTTAGATGAATGGTTGTTTGAACTAGCAAGTCATGTCGAGGTTGTTTATAGTCCGGTTGGCAGTGATATTAAAGAATATCCAGAAAATGTTGATGTTTGTTTAGTGGAAGGAGGCATCGCTAATCAAGATAATTTAGAAATAATTCTTGAGGTTAGGAAAAAGACTAAAACGTTAATTTCTTTTGGAGATTGTGCTGTTACTGCCAATGTGCCAGCTATGCGAAATATGTTGGGAGGTACAAAACCTGTTTTAGAACGCAGTTATTTAGAATTGGCAGATGAAACTAAAAAATTACCATATGAACCGGGAATTGTACCAGAATTACTGGATAAAGTTCGACCTGTACATGAAATTGTACCTGTAGATATTTTTATGCCTGGATGTCCGCCTTCTGCTGATAGAATTCAGGCAACTTTAGAGCCTTTATTAAAGGGTGAAAAGCCAAAAATGGAAGGTCGAAAAATGATTAAGTTTGGGTAAAGAAAGAAGGAGTCAGGAGACAGGAGTCAGGAGACAGAATTAGGCTATCTTAAATTGGTTGAAGTAGTAGTGCAACCCAATAGATACATATAGCAGATTCCAAGTATAAGAAGTACAGATATTAACAATTAAATGTTTGTAGTGCGGGCATCTTGCCCGCGTGGGTCTACCTCACGCCTGATGGAATTTTCTGTATTTTTGTTGGGTTTCGGGTTCCTAAACCCAACCTACTAATAAGTCACTAAAAAAAGCTGATGAAAAGACAAAAAATTAATCTAATTTTAGCTGTCATATCCTGTGGGTTTTTAATAATATTATCTCTATTAAATACTCCCCAATCTTTAGCTACTCAACAGGCAAGAATTTCTCGGATTCTGGATGGAGATACTTTAGAAGTTACTATGTCAGAATGTCGAATTCCTTGGGATGGAAATTCACAATTATGTCGGCTACAACTTGCCTGTATTGATGGTCCTGATTATGGAGATAGTCCCTTCTTTGAAGCTGCTAAAAGTAGACTTGAAACATTAATTCCTAGAGGTACAATAGTATCAGTTAGTGATACAGGAAAAAGTAGTCGTAAACGGATAGTTGCAGAGGTATTTAAAGATAATACTTCTATTAATTTACAACTGGTTCGAGAAGGAAAAGCTTCTCTTTTTTGTAAACATCTAAATGATACTTGCCCTAGTTCAAAAAGTGCTTACTTAAATGCTCAAAATTCTGCTAGACAAGCAGGTTTAGGTGTCTGGAATTCTAAACAATATTGGCAAAAAGCCCGTGTTTGTAATTAGGATTTAAGTAGTTATAATTCAAGCTTGTAGTTTTGCTCTAGACCAAACTTTAGATAGGGCTATAGCTTTACTACAAACATATAATTAAATTGAGACATCATATTAGAGTAAGCATTTAGTTGTCAGCTATTAGCTATTAATTTTGGAGGAAGTAAAAGCAATTGATAAATTGAGAAATAATTACAATTTACTGCTAATAATTAAATGCTTAAGTTTCTGAAATTTACCTCTAAACTTGTAAGCATTCAGCCGTCAGCTAAGAGCTATCAGCTAAGGTGTTTAGTATTTAGACTGTATACTCAATTTTTGTCAAAGGCAATAGGGAATACACAATCTAGATACACAACACAAATGCGAGTTATTAACTAATTTTTTGGCTAAAGCTGAAAGCTGAGTGCTAATAGCTGTTTGCGCAGCATTCCGCAGGAAATTCTTACCTAAACTTAATCAACAAAAATCATAATTTTATTCAACTAAGGAGAAAATAAACCATGTCTAAAACAGTAGTCATCGACCCCGTAACTAGAATCGAAGGTCATGCCAAAATATCCGTTATATTAGACGATGCTGGAGAAGTATCCGACTGTCGGTTTCATGTCGTAGAATATCGCGGATTTGAAAAATTTTGTGAAGGAAGACCATTTACAGAAATGGCAGGAATAACAGCAAGAATTTGTGGAATTTGCCCTGTAAGTCATTTATTAGCAGCCGCTAAAACAGGAGATAAAATTCTCGCAGTGCAAGTTCCTCCCGCCGGAGAAAAATTGCGTAGAATGATGAATTTAGGGCAGATAATTCAGTCTCATGCTCTCAGTTTTTTCCATCTTAGTAGTCCGGATTTTCTATTAGGTTGGGATAGCGACCCTGCCACACGAAATGTCTTTGGTTTAATGGTAGAAAATCCTGATTTAGCAAGGGCAGGAATTAGAATCCGGCAGTTCGGTCAAACTGTGATTGAATTGTTAGGAGCGAGAAAAATTCATGCTGCTTGGGCAGTACCAGGTGGTGTCCGAACTCCCCTTTCTGAAGAAGGACGAGAATGGATAAAAAATCGTCTGCCAGAATCTTTTGAAACTATCAAGATTGCTCTTAATTTGTTTAACGATTTATTAGACGAACAATTGAAAACTGAAGCTGAAGTTTTTGGTAAGTTTCCATCATTATTTCTGGGATTAGTTGGAGCAAATGGTGATTGGGAACATTACGGTGGAAAGTTACGGTTTACTGATGGTGAAGGTAATATTGTTGCTGATAATTTGAGCGAAGATAATTATGAGGAATTTTTAGGAGAAGCGGTAGAAACTTGGTCTTATTTGAAATTTCCTTATTACAAACCAATGGGTTATCCTAATGGTATTTATCGAGTCGGGCCTCTTGCTCGTTTAAATGTTTGTTCACAAGTTGGTACAGAAAAAGCAGACCAAGAATTAAAAGAACTTCGAGAGCGGGCTGGTGGCGTTCCGACTTCTTCTTTCTTCTATCATTCTGCTCGTTTGATAGAAATTCTTGCCTGTTTAGAAAAAATTGAACAACTGATAGATGACCCTGATATTGTTTCTCCACGCACTCGTGCTACTGCTGGTATTAACTGTTTAGAAGGAGTGGGAGTTAGTGAAGCGCCAAGGGGTACTTTATTCCATCATTATAAAGTAGATGAAAATGGCATTATTCAGAAAGTAAATATGATTATTGCCACGGGTCAAAATAATTTGGCAATGAATCAAACTGTGACTCAAATTGCCAAACATTATATTCATAATAATCAAATTCCAGAAGGAATGTTGAACAGAGTTGAAGCTGGTATTCGTGCTTACGATCCTTGTTTAAGTTGTTCGACTCATGCAGCAGGTCAAATGCCATTACATATTCAATTAATTTCAGCAAATGGGAATCTTTTAGATGAGGTTTATCGGAATTAAAAGAAGTAAGAAGGAAGAAGGAAGAAGGAAGAAGGAAGAAGGAAGAAGGAAGAAGGAAGAAGGAGAAGAGAAGAAAGTTATAGCAATTCCCACAGTTATGAAGTAAAGTTATTTTTCTTATCTTCATACTCCTATAAATTTTCTGGTTACCAAAGCCAAAAAATTGCGTACCTCACGAGTATGGGAATTGCTATATCAATAGAAAATGAAAGTTATAGAAGTCTAAGTAGGGTGCATCTCAAATTTGAATAAACCCAAAAAATTAAGGTTTTTATACACAAATAAAATAGGATTGCTATATGAGATTCACCCTCTAAGTAGAAGTAAAAAATTATCACTCCCCATCTCCAAAAATATCTTCCTTTTTCTTTTTTATTGAGAGCTAGGATCGGCAAATTTAAATAGTTTGACTGTCAGGAATAAAAAAATCATCATTTGAATAAATCTTCTATGAAAATCGGATTTAGTATGAGCTGTTAAATTTTTGTCTTTATCCTCTTGAATCTTTAATTGCTAACTATTTTTAGGCTCCCTACTAGAAGAAAAAATACAAGTATGAAAAATCTCTCCTGTTCTCCATCGCCTACAAAAAAAAGAACGATGAAAAAAGAAAACTTATACCTTTGTATGGGTTCTGCTTGTCATCAACTAGGAGTTTATGAAGTATTGCCAAAACTCCAAAGTATGATAAGTGAATATAAACTAGAAGACACAATAGAATTAAAAGGTTCCTTTTGTTTAGAAAGTTGTAGTGATGGAATTGTGATGAAATACAAAAATCAAGTATTTCTCAAAATTAATTCTGAAAATATCGAACAAAAATTCCAAGAAGAAATCTTACCTAGTATTATCAAAACAGTCAACTAATAACTGATAAAACTGATAACTGAGAAGACACAATAGAAT